>NZ_JAVJQN010000161.1:0-26705 GCF_040218245.1 Coleofasciculus sp. E1-EBD-02
TTAGGGACAATTGTAGGGGCGGGTTTAGGGACAATTGTAGGGGCGGGTTTAGGGACAATTGTAGGGGCGGGTTTAGGGACTAAATTCAGCTATTCACCGATAACGGAAAAACAAAACCCGCCCTCCTCACCGATAACGGAAAAACAAAACCCGCCCTCCTCACCGATAACGGAAAAACAAAACCCGCCCTCCTCACCGATAACAGAAAAACAAAACCCGCCCTCCTCACCGATAACAGAAAAACAAAACCCGCCCTCCTCACCGATAACGGAAAAACAAAACCCGTCCTCCCCACCAATAACGGAAAAACAAAACCCGTCCTTATTAATAGTTCAGTGTAACTCCTCGAATATAAAAATTAAAATAGGTAAAAAATCATAAAAGTTGAGGAGTTTTGTAACGTTTATTTAAAAAGCATCAATGAGACATTTTGTCAATTCCTAAAAATTGGTTAGTTGACCAGAACCTGGAGTAAGGAGGTTAGTGGAAATCAATCCAACTATATTAACTTTTGTAAATATACTTCAAACCCCTACGTAAGACATAAAATAATCCCCAGGGTTAACTGTAATTTTTCCCACCTACTTATCTGTCCATTGTGGCATAAAGACCATTCTCTTGTCGGGTAAGCCAACCCACTCCGCCAGAGTAGATTCACAGATGTATAGATGCTGCCAACTCTGTCCGCTTGCCTCACAATAGAAATAGGATAGCAGCAATCACAACAGGGACTCTACTATGACTAGGGGTGCATGGATAAAGCAACGGTGGGAGCAATGGCGCTCACATCGGCTACCTCAAAAACCTCGAATTTCCTATCTAGGCGCATTTATTTTAACACTATTCAGTTGCCTAGTCGTCTACACGGTATCTGGTTCAGCTCAATCTCCAGTCGCGCCAATTTCATCGTCACTGGTAGAAATCACTCAGGGATGGCAATATCATTGGGGTGATTTTTCTCAACAACAACTCAAGGTTTCAGAAGGGACGCAGAATCAGATATTGTCTGAACAATGGCAATCATTTCAGTTTCCCGGAAAAATCCGCAAACCAAGCCATAAAAATGTCCAGATTCTGTGGTTGCGTGTTCCTTTACCTGCTGGAGAATGGCACTCCCCGACTCTCTATTTTGGCGCTGTACCTTATATATTAGATGTATATTTAGGAGAGCAACATTTCTATAATCAATGGTCACTCAATGCTGCCAATCAAGCCACACTAACAGACTATCAATTGCCACTCGTTCAACTTGAGCCAGGATTTCAGCATCAAACTCTCTTGTTTCGGGTGTATGTCGGAGAAAATGCTTCAATTTATATCGGATTGTTTGATCGCGTTGTTTTGGGTGATCACAATACTGTAATTAAACGTTTCTTTCAACAACAAAGCCATGCATTACTCGGCATTTTATTTTTTGCCTTAGGATTAATCATTCTGGGATTGTCTTTAAGTCGCCCCGAAAAAAAATCATACTTTCACTTTGGTGTTTTAACAACGACGATCGGGATCTATACCCTATCGCGGTCTTTTTTTATCCCTGTCTTTATCAATCACCTAGAAGCATTACGGTTCTGGGAATATACCTCATTCTATCTGATTCCTGTGAGTGGTTGCCTTTTCTTTCAAGAAATGTTTAAGATGAGATGCCAGTCTATTATTCGCCATCTCTGGAAAATTCATCTGGCTTATGCGGTAGCCGCGTTAACTTTAGTTACCACTCACACCTTTTCTTGGAGTCAAACCGTCACTTTAGCTCAATTCTTGTTTTTAGCCAGTGCGATAATAATTTTAACCAAGGCGGTGCAAATTTCTCTGACGGGTAACGTTGAAGCCAAACTCTTTACCTTAGGATTTGGTCTGCTTACTCTATCTGCCATTAATGATATTTTAATTTATCGCCTAGAGTGGGTAAATTGGTATCAAAAACTTTATCCGTGGGGAACATTAGTTTTTATTCTTACCTTAGGCGTTATGTTAGAGCGTCAATTCATCCAAGCGCGTAACCTGCTGCAAAATTATGCCATAGAATTAGAAGCGAAAAATACTGCCTTACAACGACTCGATCAGCTTAAGGATGAATTTTTAGCGAACACGTCTCATGAACTAAAAACTCCCTTGAATGGAATTATTGGCATTGCGGAATCATTGATTGATGGAGTAACAGGAAACCTATCGGATGCGACTCGGTTTAACTTGTCGCTCATTGTTTCCAGTGGCAGACGATTGCACCAGCTTGTTAATGATTTACTGGATTTCTCGCAACTCAAACACCATAACCTACACCTGAATATTAAACCAATCGGAATTCGAGAAGTTACCCATGTGGTTTTAACCATTTCTCAACCGCTGGTGGGCAAAAAATCGATCGAGTTAATCAATAGTATCAATCCAGAGATTTCTCCGGTTGATGCCGATGAAAACCGGGTGCAACAGATTTTATATAATTTAGTCAGCAATGCAATTAAGTTTACGGAACAGGGAACCATTGAAGTTTCAGCGACGCCAGTCAATGATATGCTGGAAATCCATGTAATTGACACCGGAATTGGCATTCCACCGGACAAAATTAATCGCATTTTTGAATCATTTGAACAAGCTGATGGTTCTATTGCTCGCCACTATGGAGGAACGGGATTAGGTTTAGCAATTACCAAACAACTGGTTGAACTTCACGGCGGGATCATTAAGGTTGAGTCTACGCCAGGAGTGGGGTCACGCTTTACATTTACGCTGCCTTTATCTCAGGGTAAGGTTGATTATCAATCCCCCATCGAAGTCTCTAAGGTGCAAGATTATACACCGCGAACTGTTAGCCCCGATCGCATTCTCATGGCTCAAGAGGCGGCTGTCACGCCAGAGGGAACCTTCCACATTTTAATTGTGGATGATGAACCCACGAATCTTCAGGTAATTGTCAATCATCTGTCGTTGCAAAATTATGCGATTACTCAAGCGTCTAGTGCCTTGGAAGCGTTAGAATTGATTCGTTTAGGGTTCAAACCGGATCTGATTTTGCTAGATATAATGATGCCGCAGATGACAGGGTATGAACTGTGTAAAAAACTGCGGGAACAATTTCTCCCCAATGAACTTCCCATTGTCTTGTTAACGGCGAAAAATCAGATTTCAGATTTAGTGGAGGGGTTTGCCGTTGGCGCAAATGATTATTTAACCAAGCCTGTGTTAAAGAATGAACTTTTAGCCCGAATTAAAACCCATCTCCGCTTAGCCAAAATCAATGCCGCTTACGGACGGTTTGTCCCTTATGAGTTTCTGCAATTTTTGGAACGAGAAAGTATTGTGGATGTGCAATTAGGGGATCAGGTGCAAAAAGAAATGTCTATTTTATTTGCCGATATTCGTTCATTTACCAGTTTGTCGGAACAATTGTCACCGAAAGCAAATTTTGATTTTCTGAATTCATATTTAGGTCGTGTGAGTCCCGTAATTCGCAATTATCGTGGATTTATTGATAAATATATTGGCGATGCGGTAATGGCATTATTTCCCCAGATGGCTGATGATGCAGTACAAGCGGCAATTGAGATGCAAAAGCAAGTCAGTTTGTATAATGCTCACCGTCAAGCCTGTGGGTATGAACCGATTGCAATTGGGATTGGTTTGCATACGGGGAGTTTAATGTTGGGAACGGTGGGAGAGTCTCAGCGAATGGATACAACAGTGATTTCGGATGCGGTTAATTTAGCCTCGCGTTTGGAGGGATTAACTAAGGTTTTTGGGGTGGAGATTTTAATTAGCGAAGAAACGTTAAATGGGTTGACAAATGCTCACCATTATAGTTATCGTTTCTTAGGTCGAGTGACGGTGAAAGGAAAACTCCAACCGATCGCGATCTTTGAGGTGTTTGATGGTAACCCGCCACCACTGATTGAATTGAAGCGACAAACTCGGACAGAGTTTGAACGGGGGGTGCATCTGTATGTGGAGAAAGAGTATACCCAAGCGCAGCAGATTTTCACTCAACTGTGGCAATGGGACGATCGCGATCGCGTGGTTCAATTTTATCAGGAACGCTGTCAGCAAGCCGCGCGATCAGGTGTCTCGGAGGTGGATATTATTATTCGTTAGTGATTTCGGGATTGTCGGGATGATCGCGGTTGTAGGGGCGAGTCGCTGCTCATCAGTGTCAATTTAATAGGTCTCCATCACTTGTTGTTATTAAGTAGAGACGCGCCATGGCGCGTCTCTACAGACACATTGCTTTAAGTCCGGTCGATGGTCAAGGGAGTATCCTTGGGTAATAATTATTGGTCTTTCTTTAATTAAACCTTCTGATGGATTGGCTAACTCTCCATAATTATAATTATACTTCCCATGCAAATGAAATGATGTGATATCTGCATGGTTAAAATTTACCTCTATTTTAAATGTCTTCGTTAAAGTAATTGCTAATTTTAGAAATAGTTGAGTTAATCCATATTTATAAAGTTCATCCATCACTCGCCCCAGCTTGTCATCATTTAAATAGTCACTTTTAACTGAGCCTCCTAATAGTTTTTCCATCCCTTTAAGAAAGATGTGAGTAATGCATAGCTTCAAAAGGGGGAGAGGGGAGCAAGGGCGCGTTGAGATTAAGACGTGCGACCTAATTTCGCTGCCAATTCTCCTTTAATCCGATTGAGAATTGAAGTTTCATCTAATGATTCCAGAATGCGACTGACGACAGTTTTCGGGGCGTCTTCTCCCCAAGACGCACCATTGGCTAAATAAACTTTCGTCACTTGTCCAATTGCATAAGTGGAAACCCCCGCGACACCCGCCTGAGTCATGGCGACAGACAGATAAGGCGCTAAGGTAACTCCTCCAGTTGCAGGTGCAGAAAGTCCTAACAATCCCTTAATACTACTCAATCCCAATGTGGCTAACACTTCGCTTGCACCAATTCCGCCCATACTCAGGGCGATTTTCTGAAGCAATCCCACCGCACCTTGTTGGGTCATGGAGATACCGTAGAGGCGAGATAATGCTAGAATCATCACTACGTCTACAACCGTTGCCGTGAGTAGATCCAAAACCGTAACTGGATTGAGTGCGATCGCGACAGCTTTGGTCATCACTGCTTTCCAGATAACCTGATTGGCACTTTCGTCCCGAATCGCCATTTTCCGTTGCACCAGTTGTTCATTCACCTCACCCGCGTACATCATCGAATTGAGGGCGACTAAGGATTTACCTTCCCGGTGCAAAATTTCCAATATTTTTAGCTTTAATTCTTCTATCTGAGGAGTTCCCAGACGCCGTTGAATCGCCCGACTCCCATCAGCGCGGCGCACAGCTACTGCTTCTAAGGGTGCAGCCGCCACCCGAACAATTTCAGCCGGAGATAACAACTGTTTCACCCGTTCATCCCGAATTTTACGATAAATCGCCTCGCGATCGGCTTCGGGATATTGGTCTATTTTATTAAAGACCAATAGCATTGGCTTCCCACTATCTCGTAATAGAGACAGAGCTTCATACTCGACTTTGGTGATATCCCCAGCGATAATAAATAGAATCAGATCCGCTTGTCTGGCAACAGTTACCGCTAACGCCTCACGGGTTTCCCCATGAACTTCATCAATCCCTGGCGTATCAATAAACTGAATTTGGGACTCCCCAATACTCGGCAAAGCCACGCGCAGGATTTCCTGATCCGTGTTTGCCAAGGTTTCTTGACTTAACTGCCAATTCGCCGTTTGAGCATTGCGAGTCACCCCATGCAGCGCCCCGGTTTCAAACACAGGTTGTCCTAATAACGCATTCAGTACCGAGGATTTGCCCCGCCCAACCATACCAAAAGCAGCGAGTTGCACACAACTGTGTTCTAGCTTGTCCAAGAGGTTGGCTAAATCCTCAATTTCCGATTCTAACCCCGCTTGTTCTTGGGAGGTTAAATCAAGATTGCTGACTAACTCACGCAAAGAGTCTTGGGCGCGTTTGTAGTGGAGTTCCCCCTGAACCGCGTCAACACTCCACATTGCCCAATCCCAGTCTTGGTTTGAACCAGGAGAATTGTTAGTCAAAATCATACCTCCAGCGCTAGGTTTGAGCTTACATTGATCCTAGCGTCGCTTGCTGTAATAGATAGGGGCTGCTGAATAAGTTTTGGGGTGGGGGTAGGGAGCTGGAAGCAGGGGGAGCTGGGGGAGCAATGTAGAGACGTGCCATGGCGCGTCTGGGTGTAGGGGCGGGTTTGACAGATAACATTTTGCACCAAACTGATAACTTGACTAAACCCGCCCTTCTGGGGAATCCCTCATTAATCTTGGCTATATCGCTCTTATGTCACTCTAGGCAGAGGAAAAGTGGAAATCTGTGCTAGCATTAGCTTCGGGAACAGCGCCAGGAAAGCGATTCATCCAATTTATTAAACGATTTAAGCCCACATCTAAGTAAGGAATAGGAAAGATGTTCAACCAAAATTTGAGGTCATTGTAAGCGAGCAAGGGTTGGAGAATTAAACGCAAGTTATTCAGCAAATTCTTCCAGCCTTCTCTGGCATCCCATCGAGGATGTTCCGACAATAAAAATCCCAGACCTGTTTGGGAAATATAACTAGGGTTTAAGGGAGTTTTCTGGGTGGCTAATTTTTGGGAATGTAAGCTCACCAGTAAATAAGCACTACAAACTATTTCCCACCATTTTTCTATCTCTGAATAACTTGTCAATCGAAAATCTGCCCATCCCAATTCATTCTTTTTTTGCTTTAAGCCATACTCGACCCAGTTTCGTAATCCATATAAATTCCCGACTTCATCATACTTGATATTCGGTACTTTCGTCATGACATTCCACGTCTCATTTTTCGGTAAGGTTTCCGTATTTGTCGTAATTTCCCAATACCTTTGTTTTCTTTTCTTTCCGTAAATCACTTCCCTAATGTAGCGTACCTGCTTTTTACCATCAGAAAATATTCGGTCAACCCTTCGACTTCGCTCAGGGTTAAATTTTCTCCACTTGTTGTACCTTACCCTTTGTTCACGAGGCATCCAGACCGCGTGATTACTTCTTATTGCCACCACATAATTGAGGTTTAATTCTTCTAATGTCTCCAGAAAATTACTTTCACTTTCGCCGTACAAGCTATCTGCTAATACCAAAGAAAAGTTGAATCCTTGCTTTTTGAGGTCTCTAATCATCTGAGCCGCTATTTGGGGTTTCGATAAATAGGGTTCTCCTTCTTTTAGTCTGTTTTTCGGTTTGTACACCTGGAAGGAAAGGACTATTGTCATTCCTTCGACTATCCCGTAAGCTGTTACCGCTACTATCCCCGACTCTACTTTCCCCAAGTTTCCTATATATTGCCGACTTACATAATCGGTCTTTTTTCCTTTTTTCCTATCCCCCGTTTCATCTATAATTATTTCTTGCCCTTTTAAGGCTCTTAGTATTACCTCAATTCGCCTTTCCCTTAACTCTTTTAACTCCCAGGGGGACTGACTTATGAAATGGTGCAGGGATTGATTATTTTTTAATCCCACCGCAGCGGCTATTTCCGGTAAACTTTTTCGTTTTATATCAGATAACATCCCTAGATGCAACTGTTTAAATGCTTCAAAACTTCTAACTTCTGGAAATATACTTTTATAGCTGTTGCAATATTCATCGATAAATCTTACTGTCGATCGGGCAACTCTTGCTTGTGTCATATACTGGGTAAGAGTTTCAGCGATTTTTCTTTATTATACTTCTCCCAGAGTGACATAAGAGCGATATAATCTGAAGGTTGCTTGACTCAAACAGCAATTCAGGACATCGAGCTTTATTAACTCTGTGGTCTAATGTAACGTAATTAGGATGAAAGTAATAGTTTCCTGCCTTGTTTATACAATCTACCCCATTCGCATCTTGATATTGATAGCCTCTTTTGAGCGCTTCTTGGTGAGATTGTGTGCTGTGTGAGAACTTCCCATGTACCATCTTTTTCCCACAGAAGGGACAAGGCTTCTGATTAAACTTTTGTCTATACTCGTTTGGGCTAATCGACCCATAACTCGGATGATTAATTAGCTTTTGGTTTGCACCATATTTCCACAGATCGTTGATATCTGAACTTCTGTAAAGAGTCTTTAGGGCATTCTTATTCATATCTGGCACTGTTTTTACAAGAGTTGATACTTAGCAAGGGCTTGGTTAGCTAGTTGTTTAACATTTTTGTAGTTTTTATCAAGAGTCTCTAGGGCTTCAGATGCAATGTCTTGCGATTGTTCAGCTTCTAGAATCGAGTGCTTGATAGCCCCACTTAAATCGCCTTTACGCAACTTGTGATCAAAAAGACTCAACTCTTGGAATGAGGTTTGCAATAGACTCCACGACTTCTGAACATGATTCCAACCAATATTACGATACCCTTTAGATCGCAGTTCCTTTTGTTTTGCTCGCTCTAGTTTAGAGAAAGATTCTGTATTTCTTTTTTGCCAATCTCGATAACTTAATCCATCAACAATATTCATAATTATCTACCCATTGAAATCAACGTCTCGTTTATCCTTTTCCACTCTGCAACACCATGATTGTTACGGATGTACTCTTCAATCCTAGATAACTGTCCTTTTAGAGTATCAATTCTTTTTTCCAAAATTTTTATTTTATCGGCTGACTCCTGCGTGGATGCCAACGTCATCTGATCCATGTCGGAAATAGTTTGACGCATATCGGAAACCATGGTGTTGTAGTCTTCCTTATGTACCAAATCTCTCTCTAAAAGAGTTTCCTTACGATCAGAGCGGTTCTGGGAAAGGGCGTTGATTAACCACCTTCCCACTGAAACAATCTCAGAGTTTTGGGGGTCAAGGAAAGACTTTAACTTATCATTTGCCTCTCGGGTTTTTTGGGCTTGACAGTACCTGTTGTAAGTATTGGCAGATTTTACCAGTTCCAACACGTCCAAGTGTTGAGCCGCTAGGCTAATTTGCTCATCAGTCATTTTCTTTTGTAAGGCATATTGGGCAACCCCTGAAGCCCGACTGATCCGCTGAATTAACCGATTGCGCTCTTGTTTGTTCATCTCCTGTACCCTGTAAATTGGTTATGGTTGTATAGCGCTACGCGCTAGGCTTTCTTGCAATAGGCAACACCTCGACTTACCTCGACTTCGCTCGGTAACACGCTCGGTGTGTCATAGGCAATAGTGAAGAAAAAAGCTTACCGTACAAGGGATTGAGCGATTTAAATTTTTCTTTTATGTCCTAACCTTAGTGCGTAGTGCTATACTTTATGCTTCTTTCTCCAGTATTCCCTCTCTATCAGAAAAAAACTTAGCGATCGCCAAAATTTTACAAAAATTTTACTCAACCTTTATACTACGGTCACTTGAGGTACAGTCTCTAAGCAAGATCCCCGACTTCTTCAAGAAGTCGGGGATCTGTCTGTGTACCTCAGTTATCAGTTTTTTTGTCAACGTTGAGCGGCAAAACCTAGCCCAGAAAGAATTTGGGGAAACTCTCTACCATCCTCTCCTAATAACCCGCCTCCTCTTCGTATTCGGGGGTTTTAGTCTTTTCAGGAATATTAACGGGCGGTGCTTGATAGGGTTCGCGCTCTACAGTATCTTCCCAAGCATCCCCTTCTACCTCATAATCCGCGTACTCATCTTTGTGCGGCGGCTCATAAGGTTCGGGTTCAGTATAAAGGGGTTCTTCATACCGACGCGCTGCTTGAGACGAATCTTCCCATTCATCCCCCCAATTATCTTCTTCCAGTTGGGCTTCGGCATAAATTGGTTCTGCCCGTTGTTGGCGTATCGGCTCACGTATCGGTTCCGGTTCCGGTTCTTGCCAATCCTCATCCCACCGTTCCTCGACTGGCGTAGCCGTCTGGATGGGTTGAGAAATCGGGGTGCGAACGGGTATTCCTGTCCCCAATTGATTTTCTGGTCGGGTGGTGGGGGCGTAGTAGCCTTCCTCTTCTTCTCGTTCCCAAGGAGCATTGCCAATGCCCATCCGCTCTAGAATACCCACGGTGAGCTGAATCAGCCGTTCTTGAGCACCTTCAAAGACGATGAGGCGGTCTGGACCACTGCTGACAATTTCCTCAATCGGTAATTCATAAGTACTAATCACCTGATCAGGGATTTGGGGTAATCCCAAGGAGGCAATAATCAAAGACGCCACCTTGCCATCTTCTACGCTAAACTTGAATCCTCGAACCCGACCTAAGAGTTCACCGGTTTCGGTAATCACTTCGCTATTGATCAGCGTACTGTAGGCATCAACGTCAACATCCTCAACCACATCCTCATCCTCAACCAGGATGACATCACCCACTTGTTGAATGCTGCTGAGGAGCATATACTGTGGCATTCCAGCCAGCGAGAGCAGGTTGTCTCGTAACCCTAATGCCACAACTTCGCGCCGATCAATATCTACGAGCAGCTCCTTGACGACACCAAGGCGCTTACCGTTATTGCGAGTAATCACCTGAGTATTTAAAAAATCGGAGCGCTGACGAATTAGTTCAGTTGTCATTATGTCTTGCAATCCTGAATCTCGACTCCTGCTGGAATGGTTATCAATAGTATCAAGGCTAATAATCACATATAATCTACATTCAGTCCCGTTTGGCAGACCCTAATTTCAATCCTAAGACTTGAGTATACGCTCCTCTAGCTTGGGTAACACCAATGGTGCGCTCGGCAGATTCAATCATAGGTCGGCGCAAACTAACAACGATAAATTGGGCAAGTTTAGCCTGTTGTTTGATCATTCTAGCTAATCGCTCGACATTTGCCCCATCGAGAAACATGTCAACTTCGTCAAAGGCATAGAATGGTGACGGTCGATACCGTTGTAGGGCGAAAATAAAACTCAGGGCGGTGAGAGATTTTTCGCCGCCGGACATCGACGCCAATCGTTGCACCGGTTTGCCTTTGGGGTGAGCCACCAAGTTCAGTCCGCCGTTAAAGGGATCGTCGGTGTCATCCAGTTGCAGATGCCCGTCGCCCTCGGAGAGTTCGGCAAAAATGGTTTGGAAGTTTTGATTAATCGCGTCAAAGGATTCTTTGAAGGCTCTTAATCGTAGGGTGGTAAAGTTTTCAATTCGCAGCAATAGCTCAGTCCGCTCCGCTTCTAGGGTTGCCAGTTTTTCCGACAGTTCCTGGAGACGGGCTTGGGTGTGATCGTATTCTTCCAAGGCTAACATATTCACGGGTTCCATTGCCTCAAGTCGTTTTTGACCATTGCGGATATCCCGTTGCAGCTTCTCTAATTGAACGGTGATTTGGGAAATGCTGTAGGGGTGGGTTTCACTATTATCGTTGTCTTGACTCCCAGATGTAGGTAAACCCGCCCCATCTGTAGAGACGTTGCATGCAACGTCTCTACATCCCTCTACCATCAGGGGAACCTCTGGCAACGGATCAGGTAATTCAGCCTGTTGGATTTCAAGTTGAGTTTTTAGGGTAGCCAGTTTTTCCTGCCGGGTTACTTGGGTTTCCTGGAGTTTTTGCCGTTGCCAAGATAGCTTTTGCTGGTTTAGGTGCTGGTTTCTGAGGATAGCCTCTACGCGATCGCGTTCTTGTTTGGCTTCCCCTAACCGTTGTTCTAGCTGGGTTAATCGGGCTTGGGTTTGTCCAATTTGCACGTCAATTGCCTGAAGCTGACGATTAATCTCGGTTTGCTGTTCTTGGATTGATTGGTGTTGGGTTTGATATTCGGCAATCCGTTGATAACTTGTCGCCAGCTTCTCGTTCGTGCGCTGCTGCTGATTCTCTAAGGCTTGCAGTTGTCTTTCCGCCTCTCGCAATGCCTGTTCGCGATCGCCTAACACCGCTTCCTGGGTTTTAATTTGACTCTGAATCTGTTGCCATTCCTGGGGAGTTTGCTCGGCTTCCAGTTGAGCGAGTTGTTGGCGTAAGGCTTGCAGTTGGTATTCTTGGGCGGGAAGAGCCTGATTTAACTGCTGCAACCGTTCCGCCGCCGTCTGGACTTCCTGGGTATTTTTGGCAAGGAGCGATCGCACTTGGGTTTGTTGTTCCGTCAGCGCCTGGATGTCTTTGCGGGATTGTTCTAAGCGTAATTGGGTCTGAGAGCGGGTTTCCCTGGCATCTGTCAGGGTTTGCGTCAGATTTTTAGCCGTGGCTGATTCCCGTTCCAGCCATTCGTCACAGCGCTTTAACATGGCTTCAATATCCTGGAGACGAGATCTCAACGCCATCATCTCTGCTGAGTCACTGGTATCACTAATACCAAAATGTAATTTAGACCGATAACTACTACTTCCTCCCGTCATCGCCCCACTACTTTCTAAAAGTTCTCCGTCTAATGTGACAATTCGGCATTGACCCAAATAGGGACGCGCCGTACTTAGGGTTTCAAAGACCACCGTTGAGCCAAACACATAGGCAAAAATGGTTTGGTATCGAGGTTCACAATCAATTAAATGTACGGCGTAGTCAATAAACCCTTGAGCATGGCGCAGTGCCACAATGGGAGAGAATCGGGGCGGTTTAATTTTATTTAAGGGTAAGAATGTCGCTCTCCCCGCACGTTTTTGTTTAAGCAGTTCGATCCCCACCGCCGCCACGGCGTCATCTTCGACAACGACCTGCCCCAAACGCCCACCTGCGGCGGTTTCCAGGGCAAGCTGGTAGTGGGGTTCGACGCGACCAAGTTGGGCGACTAAGCCATGAACGCCAGGGATATCCGCCTGAAGAACAATTTTAGTCGCATAAGTGCCTTGGGCTTCTTGCTGTGCCTGTGCTTGGGCTTCTAACTTATCCAGTTGACGCTGTTTGTCCCGTTGTTCGGACAGGAGGCGGGTTTGGGTTTGCCGTTGGGTTTGTAACTCTTGTTCAGTAGCGGCTAAGGTTTGGGCGAGGGTTTGAATCTGTTGCGATACGGCGTTTAATTGCCCCTCCAATTCTGCCGCTTGGGTCTGTTTGCTGGCAAGTTCGGGGGCGATGCGTTCTAATAGTTGGGTTTGTTCGTCAATTTGGCGGCTAAGTTGGTTATGCCGTTCTTGGAGTTGGGCTTGTTCAGTGCGCTGGGGATTCAGGGTTTGCAGTAGGGTTTCAATTTGGCGGGTGAGGGTGTTTTGGTGTTGTACCCAAGCCTCTGAAGCTGACGCGATCGCATCCGCTTGTTCTCGGCTAGCGTTCAGGGCGGTTTGAGCCACCTCCCGTTCTTGGCGGCGTGAGGCGATAACTTGAGTGTCGAGATGGTGGCGTTCAGCCTGAAGCTGTTGCAGGCGTTGTTCTTGTTGCTGAATCTCCGTCTGGGTGGTTTGTTGGTGCGCCTCTGTATCCGCCAGGTTTTGAATAAGTTCTTGTTGGCGGCGTTGTAACTGGCGGCGTTCGGCGTCTTGGCTGGCTAGGGTAGCGGCTACGGCGACTTGTTCCTCTTCACCTAAGGCTTTGACGCGGGCGTTGAGGGTTTCGAGTTGTTCCGTTCCTTGACGAATATCGGATTCTATGGTATGCAGTTGCTGGGTTAATTGGCGTTCATCCTGTTCTCCTTTCTCCATCAGAGAGGTAAGATGAGCCACCTGTTGTTGAAGCGATCGCCATTTGAGGACGAGTTCCCACTGTTGTTTTTCCTGAAGTTCCGCCCGCAGCTTTTTGTATTTCTCTGCTTTAATCCGATCCGCCGCCAAGCGATCGCGTTGCGTGATTAGCTCTTTTTCAATAATCCGACAGCGATCTTCCCGTTCTTTGACTTCATTCAGGGTATCTTTCGTCTGGGTAATTTTGCGGTCAAAGGCGGCGACTCCGGCTAATTCATCAATAATTTCCCGCCGTTCTCGCGAGTTCATGGAGATGATGCTGGTAACATCCCCTTGTAACACCACATTATAGCCTTCGGGATAGACTCGCAGGCGGTTTAGCTGTTCGTGCAGTTGAGTCAGCGTGCAGGATTCACCGTTAATATAGTAGGTCGAGGTGTAGGTGTTTTGCTTAGTCACCCGCAGCCGCCGTGTCACACTCCATTCGGTTGATTGGGGAGTTAAGGGTTGGGAGTTGGGATTGTCTTCCTCTGATTCTTCGGTTTCTTCTTTTTCCTCTTCCTCGGCTTCTTCGTCTGCATCTGATTCGGAGTTTTCCGGTATCTCTTCTACCCCTAGAATATCGGGTGCGTCAGATAGGTCAAATGTTACCGTAACCCTGGCTTCAACCGTACTCCGTCGCTCTTTATTATGATTAACCAGATCGGGTAGACGTTCAGCCCGCATTCCCTTGGAACTGGATAGCCCTAGACAAAAGAGGAGAGCATCGAGGATATTGGATTTTCCTGACCCATTAGGTCCCGAAACCACAGTAAATCCGGGCAGCATCGGAATTTGAGTCGTGCCGCCAAAGGATTTAAAATTAGTGAGTTCCAGGCGCTTAACATGCACCATAGGCTTGGGTCAGTTCAGGTTCATTGTGTGGTACGAGTGTATCAAAATAATAATGTTGATCAGGTTAACAGATATTATCGTGTTCCAGAGATCGCGATAGGATCAAATAAGAGCAACCCCATGATGGTGGAGTGGAATGAACAGGGTGATTGTGTCCACAGGGCTTGAAAGCTGTTGCTTTTCTGGTAATTGTTTTAGGGGTTGTGCTATCTGCTGCTTGCTTCGATTTGATTAAGTGGGGTGAATTAAACCTGCTTAAAATTGATCGATAAATGCTAGCCTGATCTGGAGAGTTTTAACCCATACCTGATCAATACCAACGGTTGCCCCGCATTGAGTTCACACAATGTAATCGTTAAGCCGGGAGAACACATTTTTAGAGGCTTGTGATCCAAAACACGTTCAAGGTAGATCCGAGTCTCATCAAGGGCGTACTCTGGGTCAAAATACGGATGTGACTGTCTTGTAAGCAACACAGGAGGGCGATCACTTCTATTTCAGGATAGAAATGATGAAATTAGAACAGCAGATGCTATCAAAACAGTCAGTGCAACGAAAGGGGAGTTGTTATGCAAACATTAAAACAGGGGTTAGAGGAGTGCCATCTGATGGAAAGGTTGGCAGATCAACTCGAACAAGAGTGGCAACAGCGTTTAGCAAATGACTATCCAGGCTATTGCCCAGGGATCAGAACCAGCATTGTCCACTGGTTACTGGGAGAAAACAGGGAACGGTTAAACCACCTACTCCCCGACAAACTCAAGATTGTCTGCCAAGCGATGGACTATCGCTATCGGATTTTACGTCAGCGCTATTTGGGGGTCACTCCAGAGCAAGCCTATCGCAATTTGACGAGTCGGTTAGCGAGTTTAATGACGTTACGGAATAAAATCCGGACGTGGGTGTCTCTGAGTCGCGATCGCCAACGGGCTGTGGTGGATGTCTTACAAGAAGTGATTCAAGAATTATTAAACAGCGATCGCTATATCCAAGGGCAGATTGGTTGGATTGCTCAATGTAGTGAAGATATTCATTTACGTGACGCCCTCTTACTCACCACCCTTGAAGAATATTGTATGCGTCCGATCCGCAATCAACCGTTGGTTGTCTATCGATTCGTCAATTTTCTCAAGCGATCGGGACGCGGTGGAATGACGCATCTACCGGGCGGGGAAAATGTGCGATTTGTCTCCGAGTCGATTACCTCCGATGATACTGATGCTCCGGTGAGTTTATTAGATAATCAAGCGATCGCGGATTATCAAGAGACTCAAGGCTGGCAAGAGCAACAAGCGCTGCGTCTATCAGTACGCCAAGAATTTGAAACCTACCTCGACCAAAACGTTGGTGCCCAAGCCGCCCAATGGTTACGCCTGTATCTGCAAGGGAAATCTCAAGAGGAGATCGCTAAGACGTTAGGCTTGCCGATCCAAAAGGTTTATCGCTTGCGAGAAAAAATTAGTTACCATGCCATTCGCGTCTTTTCCCTTAAAGTTAAGCCGGAATTAGTCGCCAGTTGGTTAGAGGTATCCTTAAAAGAGCATAACTTAGGGTTAACCCCCATCCAGTGGCAAGACTATTGGCAAAGTCTCACCGACCAACAGCGCCAGTTGCTTCAACAATTGAGAGCCGGTAAAACCCTAGATGTCATTGCCAAGGATCTAAATTGGAAGTATAACCAGGCGTTGGGCGAATGGAGTAAGCTCTACTTAGCGGCTCAAGACATCCGTAGTTCTTCCTAGAACATTAGATCATTTGCAAATTCCGTGTCTTCCCTAACCAAAGTTGTTAAAAATTGAACTAGGGTTAACAGCTAACCTTTTTGCCAATCCCAAACCGGAAAGTCTATATCATCTGACTCCTGGGGCATCTGAACCGATTGATACTCAGGCTGGAGAAATTATTATGTTACCCTCACCACAGGACCCAGAACGAGCGGACACTCCTGTTCAGTCTAAATCATCCTCTCAAGCGTCAGAACTCTCTGGCGTGGATACTGAGCAAATGTTTCGGCTGATTGATAGTATTCTGCCCTTTGAAGCCTGTCTATTTCATCAATTCTTGCCCCTGTCTCTCGAAGGCAAGTACCTGAAGCTGGGTATAGTGGATACCCACGACTCCACGGCTCTTGATTATGTCCGTCGCATTCTGGCGTTTATGAACTGTTCTCTGAAAGTGGAACAGATTACCGCCAACACTCATACCGCGATGTTGTCTGCCTATTTAAATCAAGGTCATCGCGACACAGCACCGAAAAGGCAACGCTCTGAGCGCCAACAGTCCATTCCTCGGTCGGAACAAGCAACGCTAATTATTGATGATGCCAGTTTAGCTGAAGATGAGGTGAATCAGCCTGAGCCGTCAACCCCTTCTCCTCAAGCGGCGGCACAGAAACACAACTCTACCCCAGTAGCGTCTCAACCGCAACCGAGTGATGCTGCCCATTTAACGGAGGATGAGACAACTGAACCCCAGCCATCAACCTCCTCCGCTAACGCAGCGACAACCGATAATCCTCCGCCGACAGCCTCTCAACCTCCAACTAGCCATGAGGTGAGCCAAACTGAAAATGAGGCGGTGCAGCCAGAGGAATCAAAAGCGGCGGCGAAAACCAATAATAATTCTCCTGGTAGGGAATCTCAACCGACACTGATTATCGATGATATCCGTCAACTCCAGGACGAATTAAACCAATCCTCTGATGTATCTAACCACGAGGATAGCCAGCCATCGGCGGCAATGCCTCAACCGACGTCACAATCCTCTAATCACTCCCCAGCCCAACCACCGCATCCTTCTGGCAATACGGTATCGGCTCAGACGGCGCTGACGCCAGTTTTCCAAAGGTCACTCCCGACTAAAGCTCTTCTACCCTTGGATGTAAACCCTCTCTATTTATCTCGTCCGATCGCGTTTTTGGCAACCTTAGCCCCCCATCAAATTGTGGAAGAGTTGTTAGGGCGGCTGTTGCAGGGGGGAATTGGTCGGCTGTATTTTCAGCGACAATCTGAGCGGGGTCGGGTTGTTTTGCGCCAGGATAGCTCTTCCCAGTCTGTCTTGGATAAATTAAGCATATCCGTTTTTGAAGATATCATTATTGAGCTTAAGCGCTTAGTTAACCTGCCGTTGCAGCCCATTACCCAGCCCAAACAGATCGAAAGTGAGCGACTCTATCAGCAAGAATCCCTCCTATTGTGTTTGCGGCTAGTACCCGGTACTCATGGGGAAGAGGCAACGCTACAACTCTTGCGAGGAGCGCCTTTAAACTTCTATCAACAACAAAAGGTGGAACGATTGGGTCAGGAGGCGATTAAACTTGCCGGACAACTCCAGCACAAGCTCAATGAAATCCGCGATCGCTCTTATCGCTATTCCATTCCTCCGGTGGATACACTACCAACCCTGAACCAACTCTTACACCATCTCGACACACAACTCGAAACCCTGATGCACAATCCCATGGATCAGCAGGACAACTGAAATCCACCCCCATCTCCCTCTGCTTCCAGACGTAGCATGCTACGTCTCTACAGCTACCTGCTCCCAGACGCGCCATGGCACGTCTCTACATGGCTCCCACTCATTTGTAACGACATATAAAGAACTCTTACGAAAAATAGATGACATGTTTTATCAATTAGCGTTACGGTTAGGGGGAGACATTAGAGTACTTTCATGGGTAAATCATATAAAAAGACACAAGTCAGCTCCTTCAAGCTAGAGGGACAGTTTGTCAAATTTCTGGGTAAAGCGGGCAAAAAACCCAAGCTGCTGTGGGTAAATACAGAAGCAGGTGAACGGTATATCAAGCTGGCTAAACCTTTACGGGAATCTCTACCTGAAATCCTCAAACCCGGAGATCCGATAGAAATCTCTGGCAAACAGAAGTACAAACCCAAACGTGGGGAATTGAAACTCAAAGCCGAGCGGGTGACATTGAAAACCCCGTCAGCATCCCAGCAATATGAGAAACTTTTGCAACCGTCTCCCAAGAAAACCAAAGCCAGCGTCATGGTGTGTAAAAAGTCCTCCTGTCGCAAACGCGGTGCGGCAAAAGTCCATCAAGCGATGAATAACACCTTGCGCGATCGCAACCTTGATGACCAAGTAGCGATTAAAGACACAGGCTGTATGAAACAGTGTAAAAAAGGTCCATGTATGGTAGTGATGCCAGACAAAGCCCGGTACAATAAGGTGGCTCCCGAAGACGTACCGACGCTAGTGGATAAGCACTTTGGCAGTAAACTAAAGCCAGAGGCAAATGTGTCCCAACGCTCTACTGTCAGATGTGGAGGCTAATACTGGGGGATTGGGGGGTCAAGAATTCAGACAACCGAAAAAATTCTTTGATTCCCCTTGCTTTCTTAGTGTTGTTGCGAGTTAAACAAGGTGCATAATGAGAAATCTACCGCCACCCGATTCGGACTCCTCTCCACTAGGTTTGGAGGAATGGATTGGTATAATTATCGCCGTTATCACTATCGGTGCGATTTTGATTGGAGTATTGGGTCAACGGCAAAAGGGATTGAACCTACAGCAGTGGATTGGCTCACTCACCTCTGAACCAACAACGGAAGCACCAGAAGAGCCAAAAGTAACGTCTCCGATAGCGGAGGAGATTCCCACTCGCGAAACCCTCAGCAGCGCTCCTTTGGCAACAGACTCCCCTTCACCTTCTCCAGCCGTAGCTGCTGCACCCGAATCCATTGATGAAGACGAGGCGTTTCCGGAAATAGCTAGAGCCGTTCCTCTTGCTCCGATTGTCTCAGCTCCCACGACAGAAACAGAAACACCAACAGAAACTTCGGAAGCAACACCGACACCAACCCCAACGGAAACGCCTGATGCAGCCGTGAAGTTTGCCGATGTTCCAGAGGACTATTGGGCAAGTCCTTATATTATCGCTCTGGTGCAGCGGGATGTTATGAGCGGCTTTCCAGAAGATAATACGTTTAAACCGAATAGTTCGATCACTCGGGCAGAATTTGCGGCGTTGTTAAGAAACGCTTTTGAGCAACAACCCACCTTAGAGACACCCAACTTTAAGGACGTATCTTCAGAATTTTGGGCATGGTCTGCGATTCAGGAAACCAGCAAAACTAATTTTTTGCGTGGCTATCCTAATAATACCTTTCAACCCAAGCAACCGATTCCTAAGGTACAAGTTTTAGTGGCACTAGCGAGTGGATTGGGGTTAGAAGCAAATCAATCTCCTCAGGAGGTGTTACAAACCTATCAGGATTCCAATCAGATTCCAGAGTATGCGCGTGAAAAAATCAGTGCGGCAACAGAAGCGGGTATTGTGGTAAATTATCCGAATACTGAGTCTCTGAATCCGACTCAAGATGCAACTCGCGCTGAGGTAGCGGCGATGGTTTATCAGGCGTTAGTCGAAGCTGGGAAAGCAGACGCTGTAACGTCTGAGTATGTGGTTAATCCTTGATTGAGAATGTTATATCATGTCCGGTCAAACACCCCGAATAAAAACGCCTGAAACCCTTGTTATTACGGCATTGCAATTATGGGCAATCGTCAGGACATGATATTAGATAGGGATAAGACTACTGGCGTTGCACACCTTATTTGGTGGAATAGAATTGTAGGGGCGCACCGACGTGCGCCCGATTTAATCGTAAAATCTATGCCACCATTTTAGCTGTGCCACGCCACTACTGCGATCGCACTCAACCTCCATACCCAATACTGCTCGCAGGACTCTCTAATTTGGGCTTGCTGCATAAAGCCGAAACCCTTAGCTATCAGGGCTTAGAGGCATATTGACACTGGTCTGTCTTCAAGGAAATCTGGTCGCATCCTTCACGCATCATGGCATCACCGAATCAGGAAAAATGTACCATGGCGTCCCCAGCTCCCCCAGCTTCCCCTGCTCCCCCAGCTTCCCCAGCTTCCCCTGCTCCCCCAGCTTCCCCAGCTCCCCCAGCTCCCCCAGCTTCCCCAGCCTCTCTTACCCGAACACTATGTCTCAATCTGATCATACCCAACCCTTACCTCCCCTTGATCCCAGTCTAGACGTTACTCAAAATCACTATTGGACGTATCATAATCTAGAGGCATTACTCAGTTGCAAGCGTCCACTAACCGCGTCCCAAGACGAAGACTTATTTATTGCCGTCCATCAAATTTGCGAACTCGCGTTCCATCAAATGATTCTGGATATGGAGCGCGTTTTAACCGCTTTAGGGCAAGCAATTGCCGATAATACTGATCCGATTATCGGAGATACTAGCGAAGCCTGTTACTTTTTTCCCCGGATTCTGCGCCTTTATGAAGTCGTATTGACAACCATGCCCATTCTTAAAACAATGCGGGCATTTGCCGAATTTCGCACGACTATTGGTCCAACCAGTGGATTTCAGTCGTTCCAGTTTCGCCACTTAGAAATTATGAGCGGCGTGCGAAACTATTGGCAAGGAGGAACTAAAGACACCCAGGGCAATCCTCACATTGCTGAAACTGAATTTGACCGCCGCTATGGGAGTGATATTGCCCAATGGTTTGAGCGCTATCATAATCATAATCTCGCCTATTATTACGACACCCTACTGCAACGAAGTCCTGGAAACACGACAGCGGAACAAATTTCCTATCTCTTTAATCACCCTCATGCCAGTCCAGTTTTAAATAATATGCGGACTTACGATAATTTGCAAATCCGCTTTCATCAATTCCATCTATCACTGGCGGTACAACAACTTAAACTTGTAGGTGTAGAAGTCGGAACTGGGGGGACATCATTCCGGGATTATTTGGCAAAATACCATAAACAGCAAGCGCCACTTTTTCCCGGATTAACTCAATTTGAGTAAGCTTTTGTCTTCACTATTGCCTATGAAACACCGAGCGTGTTACCGAGCGAAGTCGAGGTAAGCTAACATTTGCTAACAATGCACTCTAAAAGACAAGCTCTTAGAGAGGGGATATCTCCCAAAGCCCGTAGGAAAATCCCACGAGCGCCATTGATGTCCCTGTCCATCCGAAATCCATCACTACCAACAATGACTTTTTTTCCACCGAGATTGGAAATGATTTCACCTGTCCAACTTACGGTTTTAGAGGTGTAGGCTTCATTGCAATCAAGTACGACTTTGCCCGTCTCAAACGCCTTGTGCTTCAAGAACCTTTCAAAGCGGTAATGCGCCCAGGACAACATTTGTCTGACTGATTTAGATCTGAGTTTTCTTGTGGATTTGACCACCATCTGAGATACATCAAATGTTGGTAGCAAAATTACATCAAAGTTATCGACTAAAAACCGAGCAACTTGGTGATGCATCTCATCAATTAAATGGCGAATTCTCAGCCTTAATCGGTCAGCCGCTTTTTTAAGTCTCCGACGTTGTTTGGCTTTAGCTTTAGTTATACGGGAAATTAAATCATCAAGGTAATAACAGAGTCGTTGGATGCGTCCAATATCTCCTGTTCCTATCCAACCAAAGCTATCTTCGGTAAACAGAGTAAGGAACGACCGAACACCGGGATCTAGTGCCACGACCCGCCCTTGGTTCTCGGACTTGATTCGTGGCACGTCATGGGGAATGCAGATGTAGTGTTGACCAGGTTTCTCTGCTCAGGGTTTAGGTAGATTCGGATCTTCTTTGATTTTCTTACCGTACTTTCTCCCGTCCTGCATTCGACTAGAGTTGACGTGGACAATGGAGAGTAAATCTTGGGTAAGCTCTGATTGTGGACAGTGTACAGATTGGTCTCAAACCACGATGCTTCCACCGTTTGGCTCGAGAAGGTACTGTATAAGTTCTCTTCCCAATCGGCACAATCGGTCTTTGCAGGCAACAACAATTGTGAGCTTATCCCCTTTAAGAAGTCTGTCCAGTAAGGAACGCAATCCTTTTCTTTTGAAGTTGAGTCCACTTCCGATGTCTTTGACGATTTCGGCTTGTGGGTAGAGACGCGCCATGGCGCGTCTCTACAGATTATAGGCGACTTGTCGGGCCAGGTTGTCTCGTTGTTTGTTACTGGAGAGGAGACAATAACAAATAGTGGCACTTCCAGCACTTGCTCCCAGATAGGCTTCGACATCAAAAAGCCAAAGTCCTGCTCTGTTGCGTATAGAGGGAATGCTGCCATTGTCTGCGTACTTCCTGCTTCGTGTTTTTATGTAATCCAAGTAGAGACGTTGCATGCAACGTCTCTACCGGCTTCTCTTAAAGGAATATAGCCAATATGAGTAAATGTAAGCCAATATGAGAATATAGTATCATACTGGCTATCTGTTATCAACCTCTGTTCTGTTAAGTTTCATCTTAACAAAGTCTTTAGTAATCCCCTAATAAAACGTGACCTAATTGACTGAATCGACAAATCTCGCCTCCCAGCCACCGTCATCAATGGCATCAATCCCGATAAAAACCTCAGCAAGGTAAGCTGTGTAGAAACGTTATCATTAGTAGCAATACGAAAGTAGCAATACGAAGTGGCTCAACCCACCCCGATACCCTCAAAACTATACTTCAAGTTAGGAGAACCTGCCTTGGCTATGCGGTCGCTGATCAAAAAACTGGGATGGATGATTGGAGGTGTAGGACTCTCTACCCTGACCACCCCAATCTTAGCGTCACCGATTTCCATTGGAGAAGCTGGAATTGATGCATTGCGACTCCATGCTCCCCCCTACAACTTGAGAGGTCATAAAATAGCCATTGGTCAGGTAGAAATCGGTAGACCGGGCTTATTTGGCGTTGATAAAGCTGTATCTTGGAATCCCGCGATCGCACTTGAGCGGGTTTTTTATCGCGATCGACCCGCGAAAGCCGATACGGATGTGGATACCCATGCAGCAATGGTGGCAGGTGTCATGGTGAGTAAAGATAAAACCTTACCCGGAGTCGCACCAGGAGCCAGACTCTACGCTTCGGCTGTCGGTTCCCCAATCCGCAGTGGACAGCCGGAAGAATGCCTGTCCTCCCAGCATGTTGCTCTGCAAAATAGTGGTGATGTGCGGGCAATTAACTTCAGTTTTGGTGAATCCCTGCAACGAGATGCCAGAGGATCACAAGCGGCGCTCGATGGCAATGCCCTGTTAACAAAATGTATTGATTGGTCAGCTCGGACTCATGATGTTCTCTACGTCATTGCAGGCAACCAAGGCAAAGGTGGCATTCCCATTCCCACCGATCACTATAACGGGATTACCACTGCCTATACCACCCAAAGGCAAGGACAATTTGCCAAGGTAGACTTTGCCAACTTGAGTGATCTGCCAGAGGGAATTGGTCGGCGTTTAATTCAACGGGAAATTAACCAGGGAACTCGCCGTGCGATTAATTTAGTCGCACCAGGAAGTCGTATTTTAGTCTACGACCTGGATGGAAAAATTGTCGAAGTGAGTGGGACCAGTTTCGCCGCGCCGCATATTACCGCCTCAGTCGCCCTAATTCAAGAATTTGGCGATCGCCAACTCAACGCCAATCAACCCCAATGGACTACCGATTCCAGACGCCATGAAGTGATGAAAGCGGTGTTACTCAACTCCGCTGACAAAATCCAAGATGAGGGGGATGGGTTGCATCTGGGAATGAGTCGCACCCTATTGAGCAAAGATAATTACACTTGGGTAGAATCGGATGCTTATCTTGATGCCAAAATTCCCATAGATATGCAAATGGGGACAGGACATCTCAATGTTTTCCGCGCCTATCAACAATTTAGTCCCGGTCAGTGGGGATCAACGGGGGCTGTACCGCCTGTGGGTTGGGATTATAGTTCAGTTAAGGCTAAATCGTTTCAGGATTATGTCTTAGAAAAACCTTTAAAGGCAGATAGTTATGTGGCGCTGACACTGGCGTGGGATCGTTTCGTTGAATTAAACGATGAGAATGGAAATGAGGTGTATGATGTTGGCGAAAGTTTTCGCGATCGCGGCTTAAATAATCTCGACCTTTATTTGATACCTCTTGATGAAAATGATACCCGTAAAAGTGCCTGCGCTTCTGTAAGCGAAGTAGATAGTGTGGAACATATATTCTGTCCCGTTCCCGCTTCAGGTCGCTATAAAATCCGGGTTCAATATCGTCAACAGGAGAATGAAAACTCTCAACCTTACGCCTTAGCCTGGTGGACAGTACCGGAACGATAGAGTTTTAGTTAGGCATCGCGCATCTGTAGGGGCGGGTTTCACAACTATCTTTTCTTCCCTCACCCAAATATGAATAAACCCGCCCATCTGTAGGGGCGGGTTTCACGACTATCTTTGATTCCCTCACCTAGATGTGAATAAACCCGCCCCGACCGAGTTTTAAATTTCTCCTGCTCGACTCTGTTTTTGCTACGATTTAAGACTATGCGCCTTGTTTGTTGCTGGAAATACAGATGGAATCAGTAATATCAGAACATATAGACATTACTCCCGGTGTATGTGGCGGTAAACCCCGCATTGCTGGACATCGGATTAAAGTGCAGGATGTGGTGATCTGGCATGAACAAATGGGACTTTCACCGGATGAGATCATCTCACACTATCCAACCATCACCTTAGCTGATGTGTACGCTGCCTTGGCATATTATCACGATCATCGAGAAGAAATTAGACAGCAAATTCGAGAGGATAAAGCGTTTGCCCAACAATTACAGGCAAAAACATCTTCTTTAGTTCAGCAGAAATTGAGGAATCGAAATGGCGTAAACAATTCGGTTCCACTTGGATAAAAATATCAGCCATGCAATCGCTTTGTGACATTAGGGTTGAGAATATAGAGCAGTCCAAGCAAATTGAGCGGATTCCCATTGTTAATACTAAATCCGGGTTAGCTACCCCCGTTATCACCAAGTCCGCGCAGGCGGACTTAGTTTGTGTAGCAGCGATTTCAATCGCCTCTTTAAAAGGGGTAATAAAGACAGATTTGGTATAATTTTGCTAGGCGGGTCGCCCCTACACATACTGATCACCTGCTGATTCGTTACCAAAACAGCAACCTGTGGAACACCTTGAACCCAAATCGGTCATCCTTAAACAGAACAGGGGTTATCGAGGTATACTAATGAATCAAAAGACACTCCGTCGCACTGGGATTATCGCCGCATGTATCATTTTTGCCGGATTTATGGCAGGATTAATCAGCCAAAAAATCAATGCCCAAAACTCCCCAAACCCTCAAAAGCCAGAGTTAACCACACAGCAACCTAATCCGTCTGTGAATACCCAAATCGTTGAAGCCAATACCAAATTTGGATTTAAGTTATTTTCTGAGATTCTTCAGCAAGATAGCAATAAGAACGTTTTTATCTCCCCAACCAGCGTCGCGATCGCGCTAGCCATGACGTACAATGGTGCAAGCGGTGAAACCCAAGCAGCTATAGCAAACGCGCTAGAACTTCAAGGGATGAGTCTGTCAGAGGTTAACCAGGCAAATGAAGCCTTAAAAACTACCTTAGAAAACGCCGACTCTGATATTCAGCTTTCCATCGCCAACTCACTTTGGGTAAGACAAGGTATCTCATTTAAACCCGATTTCCTGCGACGCAATCAGGAATTTTATGATGCTAAAGTAACTGACCTAGACTTTGCTAACCCTGAAGTTAAACGTATCATCAATAACTGGGTTAAGGAAAATACTAACGGCAAAATACCGCAAATTATTAGCGAAATCCAACCCAATGATATTCTCTTTTTAATCAATGCCATCTATTTTAAAGGCAACTGGATGGAGCAATTTGACAAAGAGCAAACAGTAGAGCGTCCTTTTTATTTAGTCGATGGGACTCAGAAAGAACACCCGATGATGTCTCAATCGGGAGAGTATCAATATTATGAAGATGACACAGTACAAGCCATCAGCTTACCTTACGGTAAAGGACGCCTAAGTTTCTATGTCTTCCTCCCCCGTGAAAATATAAGTCTAGATACCTTTGAGCAGCAACTCACTCCAGAAAACTGGCAACAATGGATGAATCGGTTCGGTAAACGGGATGGCTCAATCGTACTACCGCGCTTTAAATTGGAGTACGAGATTCAACTCAACAAAGCCCTAAAAGCTCTAGGAATGGACGTTGCTTTTGATGATCGGGCTGATTTTTCTAATATGACGGAAGAAGATGTCTTAATTAATCAAGTCAAACATAAAACCTTTGTCGAAGTGAATGAAGAAGGCACAGAAGCCGCAGCAGCGACTTCTATTGGCATGGTTCTCACCTCTGCGGCTATTCCCCAACCCCCCTTCGAGATGGTAGTTGATCGTCCCTTTTTCTGTGCAATTCGCGATAATCAAACGGGAACGATTTTATTCATGGGTTCCATTCGAGAACCCAAGTAGAAACCAGAACTATCAATGTAGCTTGCTGAGTAAATCTTTGAACCCGTTTTAACGGGTTTAAGCTTTAAGCCAGAACTTTAG
>NZ_JAVJQN010000164.1:0-11553 GCF_040218245.1 Coleofasciculus sp. E1-EBD-02
GGAGCTGGGGAAGCAGGGGGAGCTGGGGAAGCAGGGGGAGCTGGGGAAGCAGGGGGAGCTGGGGAAGCAGGGGGAGCTGGGGAAGCAGGGGGAGCTGGGGAAGCAGGGGGAGCTGGGGGAGCAGGGGAAGCTGGGGAAGCAGGGGGAGCAGAGGAAGCAGGGGGAGCCATAGTACATTTCCCCTGATAGCGGTGCAAGGGTATAAAAGGGTTTAACTCTTTTTCCGTGAACAGGAGCAAATATCAACAGGCTTTTCGCCAAGCCTTCGATCGCAATAACCCCTCCATTCTCCTGCAACAAGGGGAAGCCTTTCTCGACGGATACGCCTTGGGGGATGAAATCCGAGAATTAGAAATTGACCCCAAGCGTGAATTTGCTGCATTTGCTACCGTATTCATTGAAGTGGCTAAGCGATCGCGCACTCCAGCAGACGTTCTCACCAACCAGAAAATCGACTCCTTACAAAAATCGATGAGAACCCTGCATCAACGGTTGGATCGACTCCCCACCTTAACCGGAATTCGTACCGAGATAGCGCGGTTGGCGGCACAAGAATCTCTATTATCAGCCCAGGAATCATCCACCGAAATCCCCTGTCCGGCGTTTGGTTTAGCCGGATCTCGCAGAATCCTACGTCTTGTATTCTTTGAATCAAGCGTAGATGAATGCGAGTCAGGATGTAAGTTGTTCACAAATTCCTTTTCTCCATAAATAGGGTTGGATTTTTCTGACATCAGCCGTTAAGTTTTTATCAGCATACAAGGCTACTCTAGTTCCTAGATTTTGCATTCCTCGTACTCGATAAACGTTTCCGTCGAATATCACCAAATCATTGGGTTGGTATGGGTATCTTGATTTTCTGATTGAACGCCTACCTATACTTACTATTTGTCCTCGATAGGCTCTCAGGTTTTCATCATTCAAATTTTTGTTTCGAGTACGCCTACCTGAAAACAGAGTTGAGCTCAGTCACCTTTAGCCCAGATGGTCAAACACTAAAGACTAAATAAAGATTACGTTGTAGTAATTTATCATAGCTAGTCTATAAGATGCAAAATTTCCCTAAACTCCTCATAACTAATTTGGCGATCGCGGTTGGTGTCGGCTAGCTTCAGCATTGCCTCAATTTCAGCGTGAGTAACTTGGGAATTAATCTCTCGCAAACAAACTTCTAATTCTTTGCCACTAATGTAACCTGAATCATCCTTGTCCAAAAGCCGAAAATATGCCATTAGGCGCTCGTCTTCGTCTAAATGTTTGAATGAATCAAAGGTATAGCTGATGATCATGCGCCACAACTGATGCGGATCAGTTTGTTTAATAATCTCGGCTTCCTCCGTTGTGGTAACCCCGTAATCTTGGCGAGTCTGCTCAATGCTTTTTGATTCACGTTTCGATAATTGCTTGAGTAAGGTCTCCAAATCAGTCATCGGCTTTTTGCCATTAATCACTTCAGCTAACTCGGTGACTAAGTGTTGCTCTGGATGATTCTGGGAAAACTCCAGAATGAGCGTCAAGAGGGCTTCACGATAACTTTCTTGACGCCACCAATCTTCACGACTCCTGGGGTTTTGCGGATCAAGCAGATCAGGATCTTCAACTCCAAGCTCTGTTAAAATTCCCTGATGTTCAGCCTCAGAAATATCGAGTTCCCGCCGCATTGGTTGAAGAATATTCAAACTGCTGGAAACGTCAGCATACCCTTCATTAAGAGCTTCTGTCAAAATTCCTTTATAAGCCTGAAGCCGTTTTTCCTTGGTAAAATTTGGCAAAATCTTAGCTAAAACATAAACTTCATCAGCATTTAGAGAATCGAGCGATCGCCCTTCTAAAAAACGTGAGATATCTAAATTTAATTTACTGAGCTGTCGCCGCAGTCGGCTGGCTAGACTTTCTTTGCGGTAGCGTTGGGGATGGCGTTGCCATGTCCGGTAGAGCCATAGCGTACTACAGATGGCAATAAGTAGTGGAAATAAATATTGTATCGGTGCAGGTAACAACCGGATAAAATTTCGTCCGGCAAAGACAAAGAATAGGTTAAAGACAAAGAAAGTACAAAGGGTAAACATCCGGTGACGGATTAGTTCTTGACTTAGGGGTTGCTGCTGGCGTCGCTGAACCGCATTATAGCGTTTTTCTATACTAATTCCTATGCTAGATGCGGCAAATGCAAATGTGGCTAATGTCAGCGGAACAGCGACTAACTTAGGCATGGAAATGGGCTGATTTCCCAGATAAAATCCTGGACTCATTAATGTAGCTAGCTGATTTTCTTGATGCGCCCAAACGCCAGAGAAATAGTAGTCCCAATTCCCGGCATAAAGATAATAATAAATGAAGTAACCCAAGACCAATCCGACATAACCGTAGTAGAGCCACTGTTGTTGCGGTTGCATAATCGTTTCCCAGTAGGAACGCTCCGCATCAATATCAATACAGGGACTCTGACAAGCCACACAAGCACTCTGTTCTTCGCCTTTTTTGTTTAGGGTGCGACACATCGATTGCGTAATCTTTTGGCGATCTTCCTCATGAGCTGTTCTCGTCAACAATCCTCTAGGTTCAGCATAAATTTTTTGCACCGGAGCCATGGGACAGAAATACTGACACCAGGATTTACCCTCATAGAGGTAGCCCACTACAATTGCCCCAATAATGGTTGTTAATAAAAAAATTGCCAAGGCTGTGCGATCGGAATTGACGAACAAAATTCTGCTACATAATCCTAGATAAAACAGTCCAAATTGGAGATACAAATGATTCCGACCTAACCAGGAATTTTGAGTCACTTTTACTCCCTGATAGCGTACTTTACCAGTTTTAGGATGAACTCGTCGTTGTTTCCGTTGCCATCCCAAAGCGCGAGGAATTTGGGACAGGAATGACAATGGACATATCCGACGCCATAATTCATGTCCAAATACCAACAAAATGAAAATAGCGGTGGGGACAATTATGCCCCAAAAAATAGGCGCTCCCAAGGCATAAGGACTCTCTTCTATACAAGTTCCCTGAACATTTACACAAAGAGTAGGGTCAATTCTTAAAGGACTAACTGTATTGTCAGGAGTGGTTAATCCAGGAGAGAAAGGGTCATAGAACAACGAAAGAATTAGTAACAACCAACCAATGGTCAGCAGCCATCGAAAGCGGTGCATTTGGCGTTCCGATATTTGCATACTATTTGTTGACGACCTGATTTATAACTTAGCTAGACAAAGAGTATACTACCATAATCAGCCTGTAAATAGGGGACTTTGCTGGCGAATGTTACAAAAGAGCGTCAAATCCAATAAAATTAAAATCGTTAGCTACTCTAACGTATTTCGGTCAATGCCCACCCGACTTTAAGTAGGTGTGGACAATTAAAGTTAACGGTGGGGATCGTCATTCGTCATTCGTCATTCGTCCTTTGTAAGGGTTTGAGGCTTGTTAACATAACTTCATAAGGTTGAGTTTATTTCCACCAACCTACTTAGAGTGTGTAGGCAAATTGTAGTGGCGTGACGCAGCCAGTAGGTTGGGTTAAAACTTAAACACGCTCACACCCCAGCACTAAAGATTTGATTAACCGTCAAGTTCAACTCTGGAAAAATTGCTGACACAATCCGCTCATCTCCCCGAAACTGCTGCACCTGGTACACACCATCAACAAGTTGATAAACCGAAAACGTCGGTTGCTTAGGATTACCAATATAACGCCTACCGCCTAATCCAAGATAGTCTACAATCCAATACTCAGGAATGCCCATCGCCTCATAATCTTCCAATTTCAGGGCATAATCATCGCTCCAATTCGTGGAAACCACTTCTATAACCAAACGGATAGAAGTCCCAAACATAATGATAGATTCATTGTCCCAGCGAGATTCGTTATTCGCCACACCAATCTTATCTAAAACAATGACATCCGGCTCATAACTCGACTCGCGTGCAGGTTTAATCACGCATTCTTTCGGTATAAAATAAGGCAGTTGAGACCGCCGAATTTCCAGGAACAGTTCCCCAGATGTAAACCCAGCCACCTCCGAATGCTTCCCCCTTGGTTTAGGCACTGCAATAATTATCCCGTCGTGCAATTCGTAGCGATACTCTGGATTCTCTGGATACCAGTCAATAAATTCGTCAAATGTTAATTGTTTTGGTATAGCTTGAATCATCGTCTCACAACCTTAGCAATACCTGAATTCTTCAATTCTTACACACCGGAACTGAAATCTTACTTGGTCGTTGGTGACTGGCAGCGCGGACAAAAATGAGACGAACGCCCGGACAACTTAATCCTCTCAATTGGGGTCTCACAGACGCGACAAGGCTTTCCTGTGCGACCATAGACCCAAGCGACTCCACTGTAGTTACCATTGACGCCCTGGACATTGAGGAAGCTGCTGAAGGTTGTGCCACCCGCCTCAATGCCCGCTTTTAACACTTGAATAATCCCTTGGTGCAGACGTTCAACTTGGTTTACACTTAATCGGGCGCAAACAGTTTGAGGGTGAATCCCACTCACGAATAAGGCTTCATCAGCGTAGATATTCCCCACACCTGCCACCAGGGATTGGTCAAGGAGGGCGGTTTTGATCGAACGCTGAGACGTTTTCAGCTTCTGAGTCAAATACTCTGGGGAGAAAGCATCCGAGAAGGGTTCAGGTCCTAAATTTTGCAATCCCGTGATAATGCGATCGCACGTTTCCCCAGGCGGTACCCACCACATCCGACCAAAGGTTCGTTGATCCACAAAGCGCAATTCCTGTCCTTGAGGAAAAAACAAGCGCACTCGCGTATGCTTCTGTAAGGGTTCCGTTTGCTGAATCCATAGGAGTTGTCCACTCATCCGCAGATGCACCCCTAACCAGCCAGCATCCCCATTCTCAGAGTGGGTAAGTTGGGCAAGCAGATATTTACCCCGTCGATGCCAATCGGTAATTCTCGTCTGCTTCACACCTTCCCAAAATGCCGCCACAGAAACAGGGTAGGCGATGGTGCGCGGGAGCAACACATCCCCACCCTGAATATCCTGGGTACAAGTAATTTGCTTCAGACCCAGGCGAATTGTTTCCACTTCCGGCAATTCAGGCACGGCTTCGGGTGATTCCGTTCCGTTACTTCTTCTTCTTCTTCCCTGGTGCTACGACTACCAGTTCGCTTTCCGCAAAGTTATTGGTATTGATGCCAGAATAGTTGACTTTATCGAAACGGACGATGACAGGATAGATAATGCCGCTCTTGTCTACGGTTGCTACCGTTCCGACATCGTTATACCAATAGGATTCTTTGCGTTTAATCCGAACTTTTGCGCCGCGTGTTACTTCTGCCATATCAATTTTTCCCTTACGAATCTAGTTTTACAGCGTACTACTGGATGAGGGGTGTCTGCTTACTCTTTACTTTAAGTTTTATTACAAAGATGGGTGGAGAAACCCCTTGGTTTCCAGATATAGAGGGAGATAGGACAGATGCTGGGGGGCGAAAGCTGGTGGAGATGGGGAAGCGGGGGAAGCGGGGGAAGCGGGGGAAGCGGGGGGAGCGGGGGAAGCGGGGGAAGTTTATATGACCTGCTTCTGTTTCCCGACACCCCATACCCTACACCCGACACCCCATACCCGACACCCCATACCCGACACCCCATACCCGACACCCCATACCCGACACCCCACACCCCATACCCGACACCCCATACCCGACACCCCATACCCCATACCCCACACCCCATACCCGACACCCCATACCCGACACCCCATACCCGACACCCCATACCCGACACCCGACACCCCATACCCGACACCCCATACCCGACACCCCACACCCCACACCCTTTTGAACCTAATCCCGCCATCGCACTTGTACGAAATAAGCAGGTCGTCCCCAGATATCGGAGGTATCGCTAATATCCTCAACAGCCAGATTAAAAGGAATCGCCGTGGTGAGGTAGCGTTGAGCCAGAATACCAATGTCAGGGGTAAGTTGGGTGGCTGTAGCGGTGGCTAGACCTAAACCAATCAGTTGTTCAATCGGACCACGGGGTAGGAGAAGATGAGCGCCTAGGGCTAATCCAGCCGTTAACATCATGCCAACGGAGAGATTCGTACCGCAACGAGGATGTACCGCTAAATTCCATTCCCCTTGGGTGAGACGATTCAACGCCAGAGGAACCGCACGTCTCAAGTCCGATACATTCACCTCACCATAGAGGTAAAATCCTTGTTCAGTAGATAAACCACCTAAAGTATCATTATCCATCTCATGCACGGTGGTAGCTGTACCCGCACGACTGCGACTAGGGCGTGACGTATAGTTGGCATTGGCTAAATCAGCCAGAACCCAAACCGTTGCATGTTCAAGAGCGTGAACCTGACGCAACATTAACAGTTCTTTTAACCCTGGTACAAAAGGCAGTTGCTTGAGTAAGTCTGTATCTTGACTGGGATAGGGTGTAGGAACGTTAAAATCCCACGTCTGAGCAGAAGTCGTATAAGTCATAGCAGGATGTACTCTCAAACTCGCCGATATTCTTTTCACTGTAGCGTTGGTTGTTGGAGAAGTCAGGAAAAATGTACCATTGCTCCCAGACGTACCATGGCACGTCTCTACATTGCTTCCCCAGCTCCCTCTGCTCCTATAACGACGCGATACAATACCAGGTAAGCATCTAGACACCGTACATCTTAGTTCGTGCCTGTAACAAAGATTGGTGTCAATACTGCTTGGATAAGACTGATCCCCCCTAGTCCCCGGAGAATAAAAAGCATAAGCAACATCTGGCTTCCCTGTGTAAAAAAGCGAAGCCTCCTCTGGCTTCCCTGTCAAACCAAAACGAACCCTTCTTTAACTTTCACCTTTTGAAGAGAAAGGCAAGGGGGATCTATAAGGGAAGAGGGAGATCTGAATTTGACAGATGTGCCATGGCACGTCTCTAGCTAACGTTTGACGTTTGACTTACCTCATGAGTAATTTTCCAGACTTATCCAGCCACGGTTTCAGGGTTGTTCGAGAATTAGGTCATAATCGTGCCGGTGGGAGAGTCACCTACCTAGCGGTGCCAATTCCGCCCCTGACGTCAGAGGGAACGCTGAAAGAACCTGTTGTGATTAAACAGTTTCAGTTTGCCCAAAGTGAGGCACATTGGTCAGATTATGACGCCATCGAACGGGAAATTCAAGTGTTACGTGGCTTGAATCATCCAGGAATTCCCCGTTATTTGGATTCATTTCAAACTGAAACGGGGTTTTGTTTAGTCCAGGATTATAAAAAAGCCGCGTCTTTAGCGGTGCGGCGTAGTTTTGATCCGGCTGAGATTAAGCAAATTGCTGTTTCATTACTCAATATTCTCATTTATTTACAAAATCGCATTCCGCCAATTAGTCATCGGGATATTAAACCGGAAAATATCCTAGTTGATGATGAGTTGAATGTCTACCTGGTTGATTTTGGCTTGGCGCATATCGGCGGGAGTGAAATTGCCATGAGTAGTGTGGCGAAGGGGACAATTGGGTTCATCGCGCCGGAATTGCTGTTTAATCAACAAGTGAGTGAAGCCTCGGATCTCTATGGCTTAGGCGCAACGCTGATTTGTTTGCTGACAGGTATTGCTTCAACTGATATTAATCAGTTAATTGATGAAGACTATCGGATTAATTTTAAACATCGGGTTCCTCGGCTGAGTTTGCGGTGGATTGAGTGGCTGCAAAGGATGGTGGAACTGAAACCCAAAGACCGTTTTCTGGATGCGGAAACTGCTTTAGAGGCGCTGAACCCGATTTATGTGATTCGAGTGCCGGAGGTAAATCTCAATGTCCCGTGTTTGGAAGTCACGGCGAAGAAATTGGGGGAAAAGATAACCAAAAAGGTCATTTTGACGAACTCTGTTCCTGATACGGTATTAGAAAGCCGTTGGCAAATCGCTCCTCATTTGAGTGATCCGCCCCACACGCCTGATTTTCATGAATGGATTTACTTTGAACAAACTCATTTTGTCAGCAATCAAGTGCTGTGTAAAATTACCGTGGATACGCGCAAGCTGATGGCAAATAAGCTGTATGAGCGGGAGATCTTAATTCATAGCAATTCTCATCCAGAAACCCAAAGCTTAATCCTAAACGTGAAGACAGCAGCTGTACCGATTCCGGCGAAGAAATTTCCCTATTTTTCAGTTGGATTATTAATTTTCTTTGCCGCTGCTGCAACTTGGGTTGAAGCCATGGCATGGGATGGTATTGTACGTCATAGTGGCACAGTAGGTGTTGCGATCGCGATTTTCATTTCGGTGTTAGTGGCAGGATTGGGACTCGTGGCGGCGATTACGTCGGGGTGGATTAGTCAGGGGATGGCAAAGGTGCGATCGCGCTTTGGGGTTAAGGTGAAAGCCTTAGATACCGTAGCGGCTGTTTTTTTTGCGGGTGTCGCGGCGATATTTGTGGCGCGATTTGGCGCTCAATTTCGGGCGACGGATATGGCAATTGCGGCATTTGCAGCGGTGGATGCGGTGGTATTTATGGCGGCGTTTGAAGGGGAAGGAGTTGCTCAAAGTTGTGTGCAACGGGGGTTTAGTCAAGGGTTGGCGTTTGGGGTTTCTGTCTTATCCGCCGCCTTGGGAATTAGTTTAGGAATGGCTTTGAAATTAGGGGTAGTTAATGGGATGGTTTTGGGGGCAATTTTAGGCACAGGTTTTCCTTTAGCTACGTTAATTTTATATCCACCATTGGATCGGGCGAAACGGATTGCCCGTTATCGCAAATTTGAGCGGAATTTAATTAAACCGTAATCAGAAGACTGATGAATTAGGGCGGGTTGTGTTGATCAGTTATCGGTGAGATAGGGCGGGTTTTGTTGTTCATTTATTGGTGACAAGTAGTTTTAGTCGCTAAACCCGCCCCTACAATACAATTGTTCCTAAATCTGCCCCTACCATTGCCGTGGCACGTCTTGACAGATTCCTTCCTATTAAAATACCAATGAAATTTGATGAACTCGATGCCAAAATTCGGGTTTATGAAACCGCTCATGATCACTGTGTTTTGCCCGGATTATATATGATAGCGCGGTTAGATGGGCGCGGGTTTACTCGGTTAACGCGGGAGGTGCATCCATTTACAGCCCCCTTTGATCAACGGTTTCGAGACGCGATGATTCTCACCGTCGAACATCTGATGAATTGCGGGTTAAAGGTTATCTATGGCTATACTCAAAGTGACGAGATATCCCTGCTTTTTGATGTCGCTGAATCTGCCTTTAATCGCAAATTACGCAAGCTGAACTCCGTATTAGCTGGAGAAGCCAGTGCGAAATTTTCATTGATCCTGGGTACAGTGGCGTGTTTCGATTGTCGTATTTCTCAATTACCGACAATCGAAACAGTGGTTGATTATTTTCGTTGGCGACAAGAAGATGCCCACAGAAATGCGTTAAACTCTCATAGTTATTGGTGTTTGCGGAATGATGGCAAAACTGCCCAACAAGCCACAGCGAGGTTAGAACGGTTATCGGTGGCGGATAAGAATGAATTGTTATTCCAACATGGGATTAATTTTAATCATCTACCGAATTGGCATAAACGAGGGGTAGGATTATATTGGGAATCTTATCAAAAGCCGGGATTGAATCCCCTGACAGGTGAGACAACCCAAGCCACGAGAAAACGGATTCGACAGGAGTTCAATCTACCGATGAAAGACCAATATAGTCAGTTTATTCGCGATTTATTGAGGGAAATTAATCCGTCTTAGGTTAGACGAACGGCATCAATGACATAAGACAAATGACCAACCATGAACGATTTCCAGATATTAAAACGAATTTTTAATGCCTTTGACCCCTTTCGCCCCTTACCCCCTGGTGATCCAACTTACGTGGATTGTGAAGAGGTGCGGGGCGATTGTGATATTTTAATTGAATTAGGACGGTCAATTTTATTATCAGATAGAGTCACCTGTAATCTCTATGCCGGACATCGGGGGGCGGGAAAATCAACGGAATTGCTGCGGCTGAAAGCTGACTTGGAACAGCAGAAGTATTATGTTGTCTATTTTGCCGCTGATGATGAGGATATTGACCCAGAAGATGCCCAATATACGGATATTTTACTGGCGTGTACGCGGCGGTTATTAGAAGCGTTGAAAGATAATGCTAAACCTGACCCCTTATTGAATTGGTTGAAATATCGCTGGGGTTCCTTAAAAGACTTGGCGCTAACCGACGTTAAATTTGAGAGTTTGAATCTGGAATCGCAGATGTTACAATTTGCCAAATTAACCGCCAATTTAAGAGCGGTTCCCAGTACGCGGCAAAAGATTCGAGAACAGGTGGATGCGAATACGGTATCCTTGATTGAGGCATTAAATGAGTTTATCACTGATGCCAAGCACAATTTACCCTGGGGTTGTTCCGAATTAGTCGTAATTGCCGATAACTTAGATCGGATTGTGCCGATTTATGAACCCAACGGGAAACGCAGTAATCATGATGAGATTTTCATTGACCGTTGTGAACAACTGAGTAAATTAAATTGCCATACCATTTATACTGTACCAATTTCCATGGTTTATTCAGATCGAGGAACCGTATTAGAAGATCGGTACAGTAAAGCACAAGTTTTGCCGATGATCATGGTACGCCAACCCACAGGCGAACCCTATACCAAAGGGATTGACAAGTTAAAGGAATTAATTGATAAACGCATTCGCCATAGTGTCCAAGATTTAACCTTGGAACAAGTATTCGAGGATACCAATACCGTCGAACAACTCTGTTTAATTAGTGGCGGTCATGTGCGAAACTTAATGCTATTAATGAAAACCAGTTTACAGCGCAGTCCTCGTTTACCCATCGCCAAGAAAGCCGTGCGTCGGGCGATTACCGAATTGCGAGAAACCTATCGCACAGCGGTGAATGAACCGGAATGGATGATGTTGGCACAGGTTGCCAAAACCAAACAGATGCCGAATCAAGACGAGTATCGCAAACTGTTATTTAATCGCTGTATTTTAGAGTATCGATATTTAGATGAAGGAGGAGAGATTAGAGTTTGGCATGATGTGCATCCCCTAATTTATGGGATTGAGCGTTTTCAATCCGCATTGAATCAACTGTTGTAGTTTGTAGTAATGGCTTTAGCCTATCATCGTATCGCAGAGCAGGCATTCATTTATGTTAACTTAAGGTGGCAATCCTAAATAATAAATCCCCCCTAGCCCCCCTTCGTAAGGGGGGAACAAGAAAAAGAGAAACCATGAAATTACTCAAAACTATTTTTTGGAAACAACAATTAGCGAGTAGGGTGGGTTAGGCGGAATCTAATTGGCGTGATAATCCTTTAATGAACTATCCGCCGTAACCCACCGATATAAGTTCTGGATTCATTTGAACGGAACAGAAGATAAAGCTGGATAGGTTATTGCCTAAAAACATCGTAGCCCGTAGGGTGGGTAATGCCCACCTGATATTTTGGTAAAATAGTGGCATAAATTTGACAATTAAACCGGGCGCACGTCGGTCATCCGTGTCAACTTAAGGTAGAAAACCAATGCTGGTAAGGTTTTAAGCTGTGTCTATCTACTC
>NZ_JAVJQN010000171.1:0-15582 GCF_040218245.1 Coleofasciculus sp. E1-EBD-02
GGGGAAGCAGGGGGAGCGGGGGAAGCAGGGGGAGCAAGAATAAATAATGTCGTACCCCTAAAACACAATCTTTTTGGAATAAAATAATATGAAAAACAAATGGTATCTACCTGTTCGTATAAAAAGATTTAGCGCCCTAGTTCGTAGTAAGCGCTTTAGCGCCAATCAATGGGGTATCTCATGGCTACTATTAGCCATTCTCACCGCCATTTTATGTATAGTAATTTCCCCCGTATCCGCAACCGGAATCGGACAAAACGAACCCAAAATAGCCACAATCGAGACAAAAATTGCTGATTCTTCCCCGGAAGCGTGGGTAAAACAAGGCAGAACTTTTTACGAAGCAGGACAATATGCTGATGCCGTAGAACTCCTAGAAAAAGCCGCCCAAGCCTATCAACGTCAAGGCGATACCATCAAGCAAGCCACAGTTCTCAGTAATCTCTCCTTAGCCTATCACCAACTCAGCCTATGGTCTGAGGCAAACGACGCCATTTCCCAGAGTTTAACTTTACTGCAAACTGAACCAAACCGCGACGTTTCTACCCATCACCTGAATGTCTTAGCCCAAAGCCTAACGATTCAGGGGCGTTTACAACTGAATCAGGGACAACCCGAACCAGCCTTAGCCACCTGGGAGGAAGCTACCGCCCTGTACAATCAGTTAGGGGATAAAACAGGTAAACTAAAAAGCCAAATTAACCAAGCGCAAGCCATGCAAGCCTTGGGATTTCATCGACGCGCATTAGCCTTACTCCAGCAAGTCAGACAAACCCTGGATAATCAACCCGATTCCCTCACCAAAGCCGTCGGCTTGCGATCGCTAGGGGAAGTGTTACAATTCGTAAACGACTTGCCCCAAGCCCGTCAGGTATTAGACGAAAGTTTACAAATTGCCCGCCAGTTAGAATCCCCCCCAGATATCAGCGCCGCCCTATTCAGTCTTGCCAATACCACCCGTCAACAGCAGCAAGTTGAAGCCGCCCTGGAGTTCTATGAACAAGCGATAACTGAAGCCCCATCTCCCCTGATCCAATTACAGGCAAAACTCAATCAACTTAGCTTACTTATTGAAACCGGAAATCACCAACAAGCGCAAACCTTAATTCCCCAAATCCAAAATCAACTGAATACCTTACCGCTTTCAGATCAAGCAATTACATCTCGGATTAATTTTGCCGAAAGTCTAATCAAATTAGAGACACGCCATGGCACGTCTCTACATTCAGACATCGCCCAAATCCTGACAATGGCTATCCAACAGGCGGAAACTCTGAGAGACAAACGCCTCCACGCTTATGCATTAGGAACCCTGGGACATCTTTACGAACAAACCAATCAACTGCAACAAGCCCAAGATTTAACCCAAAAAGCCTTAATCCAAACCCAAGCCATTGAAGCCTGGGATAGTCTGTATCCTTGGCAATGGCAATTAGGGCGCTTACTCAAACAGCAAGGCGATATTCAAGGGGCAATTGCCGCATACCAAGGGGCGGTGGATACGTTGCAATCCCTGCGTAGTGATTTAGTCGCGGTTAATTCTAATGTCCAGTATTCCTTTCGCAAACAGGTTGAACCCATCTACCGACAGTTAGTCGAACTCCTATTACCCGAAGATGATACCCAAACCAGTCCAGAACAACTCGAACAAGCCCGTCATGTGATCGAATTACTCCAAATCGCAGAATTGGATAACTTCTTTCAAGCGGATTGTATCACGGCTCAACCTGTAAATATTGATACGATTGACCAAGAAGCTGCCGTACTTTACCCGATTATTCTATCTGATCGCTTAGAAATCATTGTTCATTTACCCAATCACCCCTTACGCCGTTACACCACCTTTGTCTCCCAAACTGAATTAAAAAGCACATTAGAGGAATTCCGTCAAGCCTTACCTCAGCGTACCAGCTTAAGATTTCTGCCCCTCGCCCGAAAAATCTATGACTGGATTATCAAACCCGTCGCCGCCGATTTAGCCCAAAGTGAGGTAAAAACCCTAGTCTTTGTATTGAATGGCACGCTGCGGAATATCCCGATGGCGGCGCTGCACGACGGGGATCAATTCTTACTGCAAAACTATGCGATCGCACTGACTCCAGGGTTAGAATTGTTAGAGTCCACACCGCTTACTGAACAAAAGCTTGAAGTGTTAACGGCTGGACTTTCCGAATCTCGCCTAGACTTTTCCGCCCTCCCCAATGTAAAAATCGAACTTCAACAAATTCAATCGTTTATGCCAGGGAAATTGTTACTCAATCAGGAGTTTACCAAATCCACATTAGAAAATACGATGGGTAACGTATCATTTCCCGTTGTCCACCTCGCCACCCACGGTCAGTTTAGTTCAGAAGCCGAGGGAACCTTTATTATTACGTGGGATGATAAGCTGAATGTGAATGAATTGAGTTCCTTACTCAAAACAACCGATCTGCGTCGCACCAATCCCATTGAATTACTGGTACTCAGTGCCTGTGAAACCGCCAAAGGCGATGATCAAGCTGCATTGGGATTAGCGGGTGTCGCCGTGAGAGCGGGGGCGAGGAGTACGATAGCCACATTATGGTTAGTGGATGACGCGACGACGGCGGATTTGATGGTGAAATTTTACCAAGTCCTCACTGAGGATAAAGTGAGTAAGGCTGAAGCCCTGCGTCGCGCTCAACTCTTGATTTTGCAAGATCCAAAGTATCGGAAACATCCCTATTTTTGGACACCGTTTGTATTAGTTGGCAATTGGATTTAACGGTTGTAGGGGCGGGTTTCACCCTGATCATTTCTGGTTTATTCCGATGGGAAAAGCCGCTATAGATATTGTCGGAATTGTGGGGATTATCGCGGTTGTAGGGGCGAGTCGCGGCTCTAATGGTGGTGGTGGAATTTTCGGGTCTCGACTCGCCCTTGTCTAAATCTAGGCGGTGTCAGATAATTACCGATATCCGATGCAGGGCGACCCGATAACATTAATCGGTGGGTGGTGTTAATTTTGTGCGGCGGGTCGCCCCTACAGTGTTTATCTGGAATTACGGATACCCTGTGAACCGAACTATACCAATTGTTTCTCCTCAACACCACAGTACCCATAAAAAAAGCAGAGAATGATGTGAGTGATCGCGCTGGATTACGGCTCAATATCTTCACACCAAACCTTGAACCTTGGCTAATTCCGAATGGAAATCTGCAAAGTTTACCTCCCGATACAGCACCGTCACCGTATTGCATGTCACGCGATCGCACAATGAACACCAACGATGAGCGATCGCCTCTTTTGGGTGGTATTCTCATGCCTGTGTGTAGGGGCGGGTTTCACAATTATCGTTTCCTCTGCACCCAGATGCGACTAAACCCGCCCCTGTGTAACGGTGTACGTCAGCAAAGGGCGCACGTCTGTGCGCCCCTACATGTTTATGCGGGGAAAATTGCGATGGTTCAGAGGATAAAAAATATTATTCCTTAGATAGAAGAAATCCGGCGGATAATTATCCTCTTTCTGAGACTATAACAAATAGTATCCAGTAACGTAAACAGTTATGGTGGTTGAAATCGCAGCTAAACAAACGTGCAGGGTTTTGGATGTTTGTAGTGAGGACTTTAGTCCTCCTGCTAGAGACGAATCAAGCGCCTACTACAAACAGGATTAGCGACTCACGATAAACGCTAAAATCGCCAATCCTATTAATGTTGGCGTTAACCAATTGCCCCAGCGTACATAAAGTGTTTGGGTTTGTCGCCGATAAACTGTCGCCGCATGAATCTGGTATGTATTAATCCCAGAAAGCCATAAGGTTCTCCCATGAGGATCGACAATGCCAGAATAGCCTGTATTTGTTGCCCGTACTGCCCATCGATCTGTTTCAATAGCTCTCATCACATCTTGGGCGTGATGTTGGGCGGGCATGGTTTCACTATAGTGAGCATTATTTGAAGCACTTAGAATAAACTCACCTCCCCTAGCGGCTTGACGGTGGAAATGATAGGCAAAAGCTGACTCATAACAAATCCCCGCGATCGCACGACCAAACGGTGTGTCAAACTGTTGGTTGGGTTGACCTGCGGCTAAATGGGCATCTAAGGGGGAAAGGCGATCAATTAAACTACCCAATAGTTCCTCAAAGGGAATATATTCGCCTAACGGGACGAGAATCACTTTGTTATAGCGGCTGATGGTTTCCCCTGTACCTGTAATCGTAAATAAACTATTCGTCAGGCTATCTCCTTTTTCACCAAACGCCCCCAGCCAAACCAGTACACCTTTGTCTAAAATAGCCTCTTTAAAGCGATCGAGTTTGTATTGATAAAAGGGAACGGGTGAGCGAAATTGATTAATCTGTTCATCCCAGAGAAAGGGTAATGCTGTTTCCGGTGTTAGGACAGCTTCTACTCCTTTATCCGCTAAGGCGTTGTAACCATTGGTATAATTTTCAATTGCCCGACTCCAACCATCTCGATAGAGTTTAATTCGGTTCGGAATATTCCCTTGAATAATACCAACCTTGAAAGCGGCTTGAGTGGGTTGAATCAGCGGGCGACTGTAGAGTCCAAATCCAATCAAATGGAAACCGACAAGAAGTCCTAAAACTAGGATAAATTTCTGCTTTGCCTTAGATCCAGTGACTCGTTGGGTGCGATTAGAGAAATAACTAATTCCAGCTTCTGCGATTAACCCATTCACCGCGACAACGGCGGCGGTTACTGTAAACGGACCCGAAATCTGACCCAGGTGTAAAATCCATAAATTATGGGGACTTTGGGTATAAGCCAGAGATGTCCAATTGAGATCTCCTAAAGTCCAGAAGGCTTCTAAACCACACCAGAGGGCAATTCCAACTAAGACGCGAGTAACTGTCCTAAACTTGACCCCTTGACGATTTAATAGTGAATTGAACGCCGTCATCCCCACCGCCCACAGCACCACCAGAATCGTCCCCCAGAGGGTAATAAACACCCAGCAAAAAAGCGCGATCGCTAAACTGGCTAACCAGGGTACTCCCATCCAATCCATGGGATGAACACCTGTAATCCAAAATAGGGCTAAACCTTGGTAACCCATCCCCCAGCAGAAACCATATAAAGCCGTCTGGCGCAGACTTTGACGGGTGACTACTAAGAACCATAAAGGCACTAAAGCAATCCACGCCAAAGACCAGGCTTCTACAGGGGATGGAGTTAATCCCATAAGGATACCACCCAGCAGGGATAATAAGATAGGAGACGCTCGCCAAAGTTGCTTAGGAATTTGCATAGTGACAAAGGACTTAAGGGGAATGTCGCTGACTTCAGCCCTCAACTAAAGTTGGGGCTAAAAGCACCAAACCCGTTGAAACGGGTTCAAAAAGTTAATTCATTTATTTCTAGGCTATGCGAGTCAGCGCCATTTAGCACTACTCCAGTAATCCGAACTCTGATTTACAAGGAATGGAAAAGTCAAGTGTCAATTTATCATAGTTTTTCACTCACCCGTTTTCAGTGTTGAATTAACTCAGATTTTATCGTCTCTGCCATTAGATTTGAGATTACCATGGACAGCCAGCCAAATACAGGGTGGGTGAGAGCTTGTCCATTCAACTCGGTGCTTTTGATGAGCATTAATCAAAACATAATCCCCGGCTTTCAGTTCAATTTTAGACCCATCGCCATAGATAAGAATTGCTTCCCCCTGAAGCAGGATAACCCACTCATCCTGCTGCTGATCATACCATTCTCCGGTTGGTGTAGTTTGCCCTGTGGAGATAATTCGCTCAATTAACACGCTATCACTAGAGACTAATGCCTCAAATTGTTCTTCATTAGACAGTTGGGAAGGGAGATTAAAAATATTTGGCATATCTCATGAATAATAAAAAATGATAAAAATAACGTACTTCACGAACTTGAAAACCGCTGTCATGGGATTGGGTATCATTTAGAAACTAAATCTTGTAAGTACCTGGACATAAATTCTGCCCGCTGTACTAAGAAATCTTAACAAGCCTCAAATTATTACTGATCCCTGTTAAGAGTCCCCTAATTTCAACCGTCAACTTTCCTTTGTCCGACTACTTATTTCCTTTTACCCTTTACCTTTTGCCCAAGAGAATAGGCTAGTAGACTTGAGAAATCAGGATCATTTCTCACCGTACTAGCCCAGATTAGTTGTTTGTGTTGGAGTTGTTTCTTAATTGTCTTCTATTTTTTACGGCTATGACATCGGCAATAGTTATCAAATAATTTTGCGCGACTTTGCGGATGTCATTTGAGAATAATTATGACTAATTATTCCCTGAGCGGCACTTGTAACTTGAGTCGCTGAACATCTCCCTCTTCTCCCACAGCCGGAAATAGGTCAAGGGGATCACCAGAGTTGAGGGTATCTCCCACTACAATTCGTAGGCGATCGCTAATGGCAAAGCTTGAATCTGTAGAATTCACTCCTGCTGCATCTGGAGCAATGGACGAGTTGGTATTGAAGAAAGAACGGTAATCGTTGGATAGACTGCGACGTTGTACAGTCCGTAGGGATTCACCGGATAACGTAACCGAATTGTCATTAGCGCTAAACGGTGAGTCTGACTGAGCTTGGGCAAGGGGGACTAAGCCAAAGACCGCAGTAGTGATGCTTAAAACAACGAGTGTGTGGCGTCTCATGAGCGCTCTCCCTGGTTTTATAGTGTTGAAAACTTGCTACTGTTGAGACTGATTATACTTTTCAGCATACCAAGAGTTTGCCGATAAATTTACAATGGGATTAATTTTTTATTGATTTGTTGACCAAATGTGTTACCAAGTTTACCATTTACACGCTGGGTAATAATAAATAGCTCATTGATAGAGTTTCAGTTACGAACCTCTGTCTTGATCATCAAACTCAAATCCCCAGTCTTCATCTTCATTCTCATCCTCCGGTTCCGCTTGGGGTGGAGGTTGGCGGTACGGCGGGGTAATTACTCGATAGTTAGCATCATACACTGCCTCAGATTTGCCAATCCTCGATTTAGACGTATTAGATTCCCGGTAACTGTAGGAATAAACCGAGTCGGATTGAGAACGGCGGCTGGGTTCTTGAGGTGGTTCGTAACTACTGCGATCGCTTCCGATACTGCGCTCTTCGCGATCGCGTTCTGTTTCCTCTTCCTCTAATACCTCTTCCTCTGGCTGACTTTCAAACTCATCCCAGTCAAACTCGTCCTCTATGGATGTTGCCGATTCTCCTTCAAAGTTCCACTCTGGAGCAACAGCTTGATCCCAATCTGAACCGGAAGCAGAGGGGGAAGGATTGGGAGGAGGTGGTGGTGGAGGGGGTGGGGGAGGTGGCATTTCTGGTTCAGTTTCTTCCGGTTCAGGTTCCTCCTGCTCAAACTCAACATCTGATCGCCAGCGATTTGGAGGCGATGCTTGGGCGGCGCGATCAAACCTCTGAACCCTCCTGGGTCGAAAACTGAGCAATTGTAAGACTAAACTGGTGAGTATGCCGAGTGCGATCGCCAGTCCTATCCATACCGTCAGAGGTAATGCAACTGTTTGCATTCCTAAAAATACGATAGACAAGGCGGGGGCTGACAAATTTGACAACACAAATATAGCCAGTCCACCTCCAACCACGCATAACAGGACAATTCGATTCACAGGCATGATCAGTGATTTACAGGTATGGATAGGGCGCTTACCTCTAACTTACCGCGTTCTTAACATCTCATCCGTTATCTTCCCCCGCTTCCACAGCTTCCCCCGCTCCCCCCGCTTCCCCAGCTCCCCCAGCTCCCCCAGCTCCCCCAGCTCCCCCAGCTTCCCCCGCTCCCCCAGCTCCCCCAGCTCCCCCAGCTCCCCCAGCTCCCCCAGCTCCCCCAGCTTCCCCAGCTTCCCCCGCTTCCCCAGCTTCCCTTGCTCCCCCCGCTTCCCCTGCTCCCCCATCTCCCCTATCCACTCGATTTGACCGCAACTTGGCATAAATCGTTCAGGGAGCGGATCGCTAACCCGTATTATTAGAAGAGGGGTTAGATTATACAGTCTTGGCATGACGATTATTTGGGAACTCGATTTCTATTCACGTCCAATCTTGGACGACAATCAGAAGAAGCTCTGGGAAGTCTTAATTTGTGAGAGTCCTTTAAACATCCACCAATCCACGGACGACTTATTTCAGTACGCGCAGTTTTGTTCCAACCAGGAGGTCAACTCCTTATGGTTGCGGCAATCCCTAGAAGAGGCGATCGCGAAAGCTGGACAAACACCGACAAAAATTCGCTTTTTCCGGCGTCAGATGAACAACATGATTACTAAAGCCTGCCAAGAGTTAGGCATTCCCGCGATCGCCAGTCGTCGCACATACACGCTGGATCACTGGCTCAACCAGCGGCTCAAGGACGTTTATCCCCAGCAACCCGGATATCAGTCCTCAGCCGCCGCCTCTGCCTTTGTGCGCTACCAACCTCAAGTTCCTCAACCCTTACCCGACGCCATCCAGGGACAAAAATGGGCATTGGTGAGCTTAGAAGCCGAAGCATTTGCTGATATGGAGGAGTGGGACATTGACTTTGGTGAAGCTTTTCCCCTGTCAATGATGGATCTCGCTCCCGATACGCGCATTCCGGGCATGATTATTTTCTCCGATCGCGCCAAAGCTCTAGCCGCGTGGATGTCGGGTTTAGAACTAGCGTTTGTTAAATTTCAGGGAGGTGTCACTCCTCGGTTATTACTGGAAACGGGTGCTAGTGATAGCTGGATTTTAGCCAACCTCACCGATGCCCAAACCCTAGCGGAAGCTCAAGGCTTTGAATCTGCCAAAGAAAACGCCCAGTCCATACATTTTCTCGCCGTGCAGTCAACACCAACCTCAGAAACCTTTGCTGGATTTTGGTTATTGCAAGAATTAACGTAGCCCTGAATGGGTTAGGGGTTTATCACCATGAGCCGGAACTATAAACAGAATCATTAAGCCTAAGTATTATGGAGTCTCCGAATTTGTCACCCGCTTTGTCCTCCGAACAACTCCTAGATCTGGCACTCAAAGCTGGAGCCAAGGATGCTGAGGTGTATCAGTCGCAATCGCTGTCTCGACCTGTACTCTTTGAAGCGAATCGCCTCAAGCGGCTAGAAAGTAGTCAATCAGAAGGGGTGGCGCTACGCTTATGGAAAAACGGTCGTCCCGGATTGGCGGTTGCTTATGGTGCAGTGAATCCCCAAGACTTAGTGGATCGCGCCATTGCCATTAGCACTCTGAATGAATCGGAATCGGTGGAACTCACACCGGGACGTACCGAAGGTTATCCCGACTTGGGCAAGTCCGTGGCGGTAGAAGAATTGGTCGTCATGGGCAAAGAAGCGATCGCCAAAATTCGGGACGCAAATCCAGAGGTTCTGTGTACCGCCGAATTGGAATGTGAAGCCGAAACCATCCGCTTGATCAACTCTCAAGGCTTAGATTGTCACTACACCGACACCACACTCAACTGTTTTGTCTCCGTCGAATGGGTGCGCGGCGATGACTTTTTATGCGTCTCGGATGGTCAAACCCAACGGGAACAGCTTAACGCCGATAAAATCGTACAAGCGATTCAGCAACGCCTCAACTGGGCGCAAAATAACGTTTATCCCCCTATCGGTCAAGTGCCGATTTTGCTCACCGCCAAAGCCGCCGATTTACTCTGGGATACCGTCCAAACCGCATTAAATGGAAAACAGGTATGGGAAAGGGCTTCCCCCTGGAGCGATCGCTTGGGTCAAGTGGTCAGTTCCCTCAACCTTACCCTATCTCAACAACCGAATACGGGTCCCTATAGCTGTCCTTTTGACGACGAAGGGACTCCGACTCGACCCCTATTATTAATTCGCGAAGGACAGTTGCAACAGTTTTATGGCGATCGCACCATTGGGCGATTACTGGGAACAGGCAGTACAGGGAATGGATTTCGTCCCAGCTTAGGCAGTTATCCCACCCCAGGTTTAGTCAATATCATGGTGCAACCCGGTAAAGGCTCATTGAGAGACTTACTGATGCAACTCGATGATGGATTAGTCATCGACCAAATCCTCGGTGGTGGGGCTGGCATATCTGGAGACTTTTCTGTCAATGTAGATTTAGGGTATCGCGTCTGCAACGGTACGATCATCGGTCGGGTAAAAGACACCATGGTTGCGGGAAATGTCTACACTGCCCTCAAGCAGATTGTTGCCCTAGGTGAAGATGCAGAATGGAATGGTCCATGTTATACCCCCTCCTTAGTCTTAGAAGGACTCTCAGTGACGGCTTCTGAGCAAACCTCTATTTTGATTTAGCTCGTTAGGAGAGAGGGGGTGATGGGGAGCCGGGGGAGCCGGGGGAGCCGGGGGAGCTGGGGGAGCTGGGGAAGCTGGGGAAGCTGGGGAAGCTGGGGAAGCTGGGGAAGCTGGGGAAGCTGGGGGAGCTGGGGAAGCTGGGGAAGCTGGGGAAGCTGGGGGAGCTGGGGAAGCTGGGGGAGCTGGGGAAGCTGGGGAAGCTGGGGGAGAGTAGGGGCAAGTTTCAACTTTAGGGACTAATATTGATTGTTATCCCTAGATTGGCTGCAAAACCTGTCCTGTTTGTAGGGGCGGGTTTTACCGTTGGCGTTTGGTTTCCACCCTGATGTCACTAAACCCGCCCCAATGGAGTGCAAGAATTCTTCAACGAATGACCAATGACAAATGACAAATGACCAATGACCAATGACCAATGACAAATAACGAATGACAAATGACCAATGACCAATGACCAATGACAAATGACCAATGACCAATGACCAATGATCAATCCCATACGTCAATGGTTACTGCCCAAGCGACGTTTGGCGATCGCAGAAGCTTGTTTAATTGGGGTGGTTTCTGCGCTATCCGCCGTGTTACTCCAACACAGTATTGGTTGGCTCGGTTCATGGCGGGTTCAAACTTCTGAACAATATCCACCATTTTTAGTTTTACCCGCGTTCGGATTGGTATTGGGAGCGCTGTCTGGATTCTTGGTCGAGTATTTGGCTCCTGAGGCTTCTGGGAGTGGTATTCCTCAGATTAAAGCCGCACTTGCTCAATATCCCATCGCTCTTGATTTGCGGGTGGCGGTGGTTAAACTCCTCAGCAGTATTTTCGCGATCGCGGGAGGACTTACTCTGGGACGCCAAGGACCCACGGTGCATATTGGTGCAGCGTTGGCGGCTCAATTTAGCCATTGGTTTCCCACATCCCCCAGCCATCGACGACAGATCATTTCAGCAGGGGCGGCGGCGGGTTTAGCGGCGGGATTTAATACGCCAATTGCGGGTATTTTGTTTGTGGTTGAGGAGTTACTCCATGATTTTTCTGGGTTAACTCTAGGAACGGCAATTCTCGCCTCGTTTATCGGTGCGGTGATTTCTCGGATTTTAGGAGGGCGTAGTCTCGACCTGAACCTGGAATGGGGTGAAACAACTACCAGTTTTTCCGCTCCGGAGATTCCCTTTTATTTACTCCTGGGTGTTTTAGCTGGATTACTGGCAACCTTATTTAATCGAGGAATTCTATTTTCCCTGACCCTACAGCGCCGCTTTCATGTCTCCTTGGCGGTGAAAATGGGGCTAGCGGGATTAATCTGTGGGTGTTTAGTTTCTCTATTACCCCCCGATTTTCGCAATAATAGTGGGTTACGGGAATTGTTAATTACAGGCGAAGCGACTTGGCAATTCACTAGCCTTGCCTTAGTGACCTACTTTTTTCTGGCGATTGTCTCTTATGGATCAGGCGCTCCTGGGGGTTTATTTCACCCGTCATTGGTTTTGGGTTCTGCCCTCGGTTATCTAATCGGCATTGCCAAGTTATCGTTTTTAGGGGTTGGAGAACCGACGACTTACGCCTTAGCCGGGATGGGGGCGTTTTTTAGTGCCGTATCTAAGGTTCCTATAACCGCGATCGTAATCATCTTCGAGATTACGGCGGATTTTAATCTAGTTTTACCGTTAATGATCACCTGTGTGGTGTCTTATCTGATCGCTGATCAACTCTCCAAAGGCTCACTTTATCAGCGTCTGTTGGAATGGAGAGGGTATACCTCCCCCACTCAAAAAGTAGACAAGGGTTCATTGGTTGGGTTAACAGCAGAGGATTTGATGCAACGACAGGTGGAAACCTTATCGCTGCACATGACTCTGGATGACGCCTTGCAGATGGTATCTCGTTCGACGCATCAAGGGTTTCCTGTGGTAGATGAAGGGACGCTAGTGGGGATTATTAGTCAATCCGATCTTACACAGGCGACAAAAATGCAAGGCAATCCGCCCCGTTGTCCGTTTCCCGGCACCACACCCCTAGCAGAGATTATGACATCGCACCCGATAACGGTGAAGCCGACAGCGAGTTTAGTCGATGTGCTTTATCTGCTCAACCGTTACCACCTCAGTCGCCTCCCAGTCACTGAAGGGCGTAAGTTATTGGGAATTATTACCCGCAGCGATATTATTCGGGCGGAATTGGATCAGCTTGATAGTAAGACAACTCAGACTAGATCACAATCAGAACCCTCTTATGTGGTTTATCAAACCCGATCGCCAGAAACGGGACGAGGACGGTTATTGGTTCCCATCGCTAATCCCCAAACCGCCCCGATATTAGTCAAACTTGCCGCCGCCATCGCCCGCGATCGCGACTATGAATTGGAATGTCTACAAGTGATTCTCGTCTCCCGCAGCACGTCTCCTGCTGAAACGCCAGTAAAAACAACAAAAATTCGTCGGTTATTACGTCAGGCGGAAAAGTGGGGACGAGATTGGCATGTACCCGTTCACACTCAAATACGGGTGAGTCAGGATATTACTCAAGCGATTCTAGACACCATTAAAGAACGACATATTAATTTGATGATGATGGGGTGGAAAGGCTCAACCTCAACCCCTGGACGCATTTTTGGCGGGGTAGTGGATGGGGTGATTCGACAAGCGCCCTGTGATGTGATGGTCGTTAAATTGGGTGAAATGATGCATCCGCCTTATATCCCTCCCTTCTTTCAGCGTTGGTTGATTCCCATCGCAGGCGGTCCGAATTCGCAACGCGCTTTGGAATTTCTGCCAGCGTTAATTCCCTTAAGTAGTAAGCCACCTGATATTCGATTATGCCAAGTCTTTGATCCAGAAGATACGATTACGGATACAACCGCCATAGAAGAAGCTAGCGACTTTTTAAAGAAACAAATCGAGGGTCGGATTCGCCGGATTCCCATTCGCGCCAGTGAGGTTTCTGATGCGGTGGTTTATATCGCCAATAACCAATTATGTGATGTCGTGCTTTTAGGCGCAAGTCGGGAAGGGCTATTACAGCTAATGATTCAGGAGAATATACCGGAAGCGATCGCGCGGCGGGTTAAGAGTACCGTTATTCTAGTTCGCAGCGTGACATAAGGTAGAAGGGTAGAAGTATAAAAGAGTAGGGGCGCATAGACGTGCGCCCTTAACCTGAGCCATAAATTACCGTAAAAGATTAGATTCCATCGACGGGTATTATAGAACGGGAAACAAATAATAAATTTCACCAACTCGTTATGGTACAAATCATTCAAGCCCAAGATATAGATTTACGCTATCTCATAGAAAACTATAGACTTCAACTGGTTGAAGACAACCAATTTTTTCCAGAGTGGCAGGAAAATTTACCCGATCTATCTGATTCCAAAAAACAACAATTAGACAAAGTAAAAGCGGGTTATCTCAATCTGCTTAACTATCCCCCCTTACTAGAGGATGTGGTGAGAATGGCTGTCTTAGACCCTATTCTCTTCATTGGTGATTTTTATCTGGCTCCCTTTTACGTTAAATCCGAACAATCCATTGATATTATCGAGGAAGATGATGGTGTAATTATCAGGGGAAGAATTGATACATTAGTCTTAAAAAACCAGCTTTGGGTCATGGTTATCGAGTCGAAACGAGCCTCCTATTCCATTGAAGCCGGACTTGCCCAAATGTTGGCGTATATGCTAGGAAATCCCAATCCAGAAAAACCTAGCTATGGCATGATTACCAGTGGAGGAACATTCATATTTGTCAAATGTGTTCAGGAAGACTATCCCAAATACGCGACATCAAACTTATTAGCGACTCGCAACCCTGGAGATTTGTACAGCGTTCTCAAAATTTTGAAGCGCTTAAGTCAAATTGTAATTAGTAGTTAACTTTTTTTAGTTGCCGAGTTCCCTCTCAAATGACCAATCATCCCAAGGTTAACCAATCAAAAACCTGATCAACGGTTAGTTCTAATTCAATTTCCCTGAGGATAGGTAACCTAGACGTTCCGGAAAGTAGTTCCACACGCTGGGTAGAATCTATAACCTGAAGTTCCCCCCATCCCGATTGACTCAAGAAGCCTAAACCCCGACTCGGTAAGCGTTTGAGCCAATTCGCCCCCTCAAATCGTACCCATGTATATTTAAGGTTTTCTTAATAGTCTTGGGAGAAAATCTGTGAGACAATCGTAGTCATGTACATCGAACGTGTTCCGAACAGAAATTCTCCCCCAGCCGTATTACTTCGTGAGTCTTATCGCGAAGGAAAGAAAGTGCGTAAACGGACTCTAGCTAACCTGTCCAAATTGCCGGATGAAGCAGTAGACGGCTTAAAAATCCTTCTCAATGGAGGCAAATCAATTGAATACATCGAAGAAGCGTATAATATAGTTCGCTCTAGCCCTAACTGAAACGTTGCTTCTGTACTCGGAACGATAAAAAAAATCGTATTAGACTGCATCCTCAGCAGCGATAACACACGTCACAGACGATTAGTGCTATCGATGATAGCGGCACGGATTATTGCCCCTAAGTCGAAATTAGCCACAGCGAGAGGGTTACAAGAGGCAACTAAACTATCCAGTCTAGGAGAACGATTGGGATTGTCTAGAACAGATGAAGATGAACTCTATTTAGCGATGGACTGGCTCTTGTCTCGGCAAGAGGAGATAGAAAAGAGCCTAGCTGCTATCCATTTGGAAGAAGGAACATTAGTTCTCTATGATGTCAGTTCAACATATTTTGAGGGAAAAACTTGTCCTTTGGCAAAATTCGGATATAATAGAGACAAGAAAAAAGGCAAACTGCAAATAGTATTTGGATTATTATGTAACGCTCAAGGATGTCCGATTTCTGTAGAGGTTTTTGAAGGAAATACAGCCGACCCCAGCACATTAACGCAACAAATAGAAAAAGTCCGCACTCGGTTTGGATTAGAGAAAATAATCTGGGTGGGGGACAGGGGGATGATTACACAAGCTAGAATAAGAGAAGACCTGAAGGAAAATTCAGGAGTGGATTGGATAACTGCCCTGCGTTCAAGCCAAATCCGGAAACTGGTTAATCAGTCGTACATTCAACTGTCTCTCTTTGATGAAAAAGACTTAGCCGAAATTACCTGCGAAGACTATCCTGGAGAGAGATTAGTCGCCTGTCGGAATCCCTTTTTAGCTGAAGAAAGAAAGAGAAACCGAGAAGAGTTATTACAAGCTACGGAGCAGAAATTAGATAAAATAGTCAGCGCCACATCACGGCAAAGATGTCCGTTAAGGGGTGAAGCAGAAATTGGACTGAAAGTCGGTGAAGTAATCAACAAGTATGGTGTGGCAAAACATTTCAAAATTCAGATAACT
>NZ_JAVJQN010000174.1:0-65327 GCF_040218245.1 Coleofasciculus sp. E1-EBD-02
ATATGTCGAATTGATCTCTTAATTAGACGGTCATCTGTGGATAAAAATATATCGGCACAGCTTCGTTCAGCACTGGCGATGTGGGTGGCATCGTATCCAGAGAATCCTAATTGGACAAGTTCTCTAGAACGGTTTTCTATCCATTGGCTACTGATTACCTTAATTTTAGCAATGCTCAGGATTGCCTTGACGTTCTTGAGTTTTTCAAAATCGGGAGTTTGAGCGAGTTCTGCATCTAAGGCGGCGCTAGTGATAAGTTTCCATTGTCCTGATTGGCATTGGCTCAAGATAGAGAGAATGGCTGGAGTTTCTAAGGCGATTCTAGACTGGGTTTGGTCGTCAAATGGGCGATTGAGGCAGCAAGCATCTAGATAAATTCTGTAACTTTCACTCATAAATCTGATAGCCTTTTTTTCTTACCTCCAGTAGGTCATAATTGATCAATTATCATCCTCCTCCGGTAACGCTGACTCTAACAATCGCTGCCAATCCTCATCCGTTGGTAGTAGCCCCTGATATTCCTCCGGCACCTGTGGGTAAAGCTGGTACGTCGCCACCCCAATCGGATTCGTCTTTGACTTCAGGCTAAACTCTACCTCTAGCCTATCCTTCTCTGCACAGAGAATAATTCCAATCGAAGGATTGTCATCCGAGGCACGTTCTTTCTCATTCAACACCTCCAGATAAAAATCCATCTTGCCTGCATATTCTGGGCGAAAGCGTCCGGTTTTGAGATCAATCGCCACCAAACATTTCAAAAAGCGGTGGTAAAATAACAGATCGAGAAAATACTCATTCTCTCCCAACGTCAACCGATACTGACTGCCAATAAAACAAAACCCATAACCCAACTCGATTAAAAAATCCTTGAGTCGAGCAATCAAATTTCGCTCCAACTCCTGCTCGTGAACCGCCTGCGTCAAGCCCAAAAACTCTAAACTGTACTGACTCTTTAGCGTTTCTTCAGCTTGTTCTGCCAAATATTCCGGTAACGTTGTCGAAAAGTTATGGCTTTTGTCTTGCAGGCTCACCTCATAGGCACCTGCTTTAATTTGGTTGAGCAGCACATTGCGCGTCCAACCTAACCGAGCCGTCGCTTCCAGATAATAATAGCGAGCCGCCTCATCCTTAATGCGCTGCATAATCAAAATATTATGACCCCAAGGAATTTCTGCAACAAGCTGTTTCAGAAATTCAGGTGCTTCAGCATAGGCTTCATAAAACTGCTTAATTAACCACAAATTGCGCGGCGAGAACCCAGTTATTTGAGGAAATTCAGCCTTGAGGTCAGCCGATAGCCGTTCTACTACAGCTTTACCCCATCCTAATGCCTCCTGTCGCTCTACAATCAACTGCCCCAAAGACCAATACAACCCAATCAGTGAGCGATTAACCGCCCGCGCTGCCTCAATCCGGCTTTGCATGACCTGAGTTTTGATTTCCTGGAGAAAATCCTGATAAGCACGATCAAAAGAAGGTTTAATGGTACTCATAATTAGGGTCTGCTGAATCCCTCTTGTGGTGGGGAGAGGCAATAGGCAATAGGCAATGGGCAATGGTTTCAACCCTCTGTCGAGGGAAAATTCGGCGCTGAGGTCGGCAAAAATTCCAGGATGCAAGACGGTTATAGTGTAAAAACCTTGCACTTTCTTGACTCGCTTCCACCAAATTCAGACTGTAGCCTAATATAGCGCTACGCGCTAGGCTTTCTTGCAATAGGCAATGGGCAATAGTGAAGAAAAACACTTACCTTACAAGGGATTGAGCGATTTAAATTTTTCTTCTTTTGTCCTAACGTGTGTGCGTAGTGCTATAAGTCTTAATTAATTTTATGGCTAAACATCCAATCCGATCACCCTAAATTCTGGCAAATACTCCACCGTAAACTGATAGGACAACTCCTGACAAGCAAGAGAAGGCAAAGTTAGTAACCATTCCAACACACCCAACTCACCGATTTCCAGATGAGGATTAGCATCAGTCAGCCGAACTTTGAGTTGGGAATGACAACTCACCGGGAGTTGTTCCATCACCTTAACCTGTGCATCTTGCTCCCGTGAATTCGCCACCGTTAACCGATACCCATACGTCACCGCTTCCCGCTGCTGATTGCCTATCAACTTCTTATCTACTTGTCGTTCCACCAGATACCGCTCAATTTTCAGCCCATCGTCCACGCCTAAATCGAGTTGAAACTCTTGCCCTGGGGCAATATTCGGGATTTCGCTAGTGCCAATAAACGTATTATCGCGAAAGATGGTAATCTGTCCCGGTAATAAAGTAACGCCATTCAACGGATTCGTCACCGTTGCTTTCAGGTAAGCAAAATTAAGTTGGCGCGATATCGCCACATATTCAGCCCTACAGGGATAATCATCTCTGTGGAAAATGGCAACCTTATGACTCACCCCGTCACTGGGAATCGTTGCTTTACTGTCAAGGGTAAAGGTAACAATACCCTTTTGTCCCGGCTGTTCCCCCAGTTCCTTTTCGGCTCTCAACCGCTCTAACTCTTCATCTATCGACGGTTCAGGTTCTGGCGCTATCCCCGCAAAGGGCATATTCATCAATGTAGGGCGGGGTGAGGTATGTTCCTTTGGAGTTGTGGTGCGATTCGCCAAGGCGTTAGACTGTTGCAAATCAATATACCAGGGTGTAATTGGCGGAATTTGTCGCCCTACTCCAGGCTGAGCGGTGGAAAGGGTAAGCGCTACACCTAACCAATCCTCACCTGTGTTTTGGGTAATTTGAGCCAGGTAACTGAGTCTGGCGGTTTGCTGGCTATCTTGCCAATGGACATCATAGACGGGTTCCCAACTTGCCCCCTTAACTCGGTAAGAAACTAAGAGCGCCAATTCACCCGCCCCCGCTGGTTCTAGGGTGACAATAATATTAAAGCTGTCATGAATCTGGGGCGTAGAGAGCTGCTGAAACTGCCCTCGCACCGCCTGCAACTGAGTGTTAACCTGTTTCTGCTCCTGATCCTGTTGCGCGATCGCACCAGATAAATTCTGCCACCGTTCTCCCACAAAATCCAGCAATTCCCCGATTTGAGTTAAGTTGAACGGTTCAGGGTTTTGGGATTTTGTCAAGCGTTCCAGATACTGATTACCTAAATTTTTGATAAAATTCCGCTGTAAATTCAGCAACGTCAGCATATCTTGTCCCTGACGTCTTTGATCTTCTAACTGACCAATTTCTTCAGACAGTTGGCTAACTTTGGGGTGAGTCGCTTCACGAGTAGTGGTTTGTTCCGTCCGCACCTCCAATAACTGCCCCCCTGCATGACCCGTACTCGACACCTGAACGGACTCACTCAGCAGGGTTACGGGCAAATTAGCAATCACCAGTTCCCGTTCCTCACCCGTTAGCTGTACAACCCCTCGGCGCGTGACTAGCGCCTGGTTATCATACACTGTAACGTTACAAATTTCGGTATCTACCGTCTTATTCATCCGTTCCTTTGTCCTCAAATCAAGCTCCTAACCTTAGTTCAGAGCTTGAATATAAACCCAAAAATTAAACGTCAACATCCTTGCTGTTCAAGAGATGATTTTTGACGTTTTAGCTACACCTGATTTATCCTCATTCCCAGTCGGTCAATCAGGACATTGCCTGGAAGGTGAGCCATTGCCCACTCTATCAGCCAATATCTCCTGACGAATGCTGAAAGACCTACTCTTAACCACGATTACTGTCTCTTTCCCTACTCCCAGACGTGCCATGGCACATCTAGAACATCGCGATCGCAACCGAAAACATTTCGGTCTATGAAATTCATTTTACCGATTCAGAGGTGGGATTTCCGCTAAATCCAGAATCTGGGGAATCAAATCTTCTCGCTTAATCACCATAATATGCACACCCTGACACAATTGTTTCGCGAGTTTGATTTGTTCAGCGGCAATTTTCATCCCTTCTTGCAGGGGATCGGTGGCTTCTGCCAGTCGATCAATAATTGATTCGGGAATATTAACACCGGGAACATATTTATTCAGAAATCGAGCATTTTTCGCCGATTTAATCAAAAATATCCCCGCTAAAATCGGCTTATCGGTGTCAGCCGCAATCTTATCCATAAACTTTTCCAGCCGCTGGAAATCAGCAATCAGTTGACTCTGGAAAAACTGGGCACCCGCTTCTAGTTTACGCTCAAACCGACGTTGTAATCCAGACCAACTTTTTAACTGAGGGTCAACAGCGGCTCCAGCAAATAACTCTGTATTGCCATCCGACAATGGCTTGTCGTTAGCATCGAAACCGCGATTGAGTTTACTGATTAGCTGGAGCAAACGTACTGATTCTAGATCAAAAACGGGCTTGGCGTCAGGATGATCACCGACTTTTACCGGATCGCCAGTTAGGGCAAGAATGTTACGAATGCCCAAAGCCTGCGCCCCCATCAGATCCGCCTGTAACCCCAATCGATTGCGATCGCGGCAAGCCATCTGACAGATCGGTTCTATCCCATGTTGGACTAAAATAGCGGCGGCGGCTAAAGAAGACATCCGCAACACTGCCCTAGATCCATCGGTAAGATTAACCGCATGGACACGATTCTTTAGTGGTTTTGCCAGATTAATCATCTGACTGGCGTCACCTCCCTTGGGGGGGCTAACCTCTGCCGTAATTAAGAATTCCCCTGATTTAACGGCGTCTCGGAATGAGGGTTTAGTAAGGTTTGTCATTTCTTATTTGTTATTTGTCATTTGTTATTTGTCATTTGTTATTTGTTATTTGTCATTTGTCATTTGTCATTCGTCATTTGTCATTCGTCATTTGTCATTCGTCATTTGTAATCCGCTCCCCCTGCTCCCCCTGCTTCCCCTACTCCCCCTGCTTCCCCTGCTTCCCCTGCTCCCCCTGCTCCCCCTGCTCCCCCTGCTTCCCCTGCTCCCCCTGCTTCCCCTGCTCCCCCTGCTTCCCCTGCTCCCCCTGCTTCCCCATCTCCCAGACGCGCCATGGCACGTCTCTACAGAGGTGTAGAATACCCCATAGCTGCCTTGACTCTAGATAGGGTTGAGAGAGCGATCGCTTCTGCTTTCTCGCGCCCTTGACGTAAGACTGACTCTAGATAGCCTTTATCGTCCATAACCGCTTGATAGTTCTGCTGAATTGGTTTGAGGGCTTCAATCGTGGCTTCACTCAACACCGTTTTGAACTGTCCCCACCCCATATCCTGACATTCGGCGGCGACGGCTTCCTGGGTTTTCCCCGAAAGTAGGGTATAAAGGGTGAGTAAGTTATGACACTCTGGACGTTCAGGATTGTCAAATTCTAGCCCCTTAATCGGATCAGTTTTACAGCGCTTAATTTTCTTTTGTATCTCCTCTGGAGAATCCAGTAGATTAATCCGACTCATTTCCGAGGGGTCAGATTTGGACATTTTCTTTGTGCCATCCGTGAGACTCATCACCCGCGCTCCTTCTTTGCGGATCAAGGGTTCTGGCAGTTTCAGCACGGGCTTTTTCTTGCTGCCATACTGGTCATTAATCCGAATCACAATATCACGAGTCAGTTCGATATGTTGCTTTTGGTCTTCTCCTACGGGTACTAAGTCCGCATCATACAGCAAAATATCGGCTGCCATCAGCACCGGGTAATCCAGTAAACCCGTACTAACATTTTCGCCCTGCTTCACCGCCTTTTCTTTAAACTGAATCATCCGTTCCAGCCAATTGATTGGCGTGACGCAGTTAAACAGCCAGGTAAGTTCACAGTGAGCGGGGATGTGAGATTGAACAAAGATGGTGGAATCGTTCAAATCCACGCCACAGGCTAGATATAGCGCCGCGATCGTGTAGGTATCGGCGGCTAGAGTTGCTGGATTATGGGGAACCGTAATCGCGTGTAAATCGACGACGCAAAAGAAATTTTCATACTGACTCTGGGCTTCTACCCAATTACGGATGGCTCCGAGATAGTTACCCAGGTGAAGATTTCCAGTTGGTTGAACTCCAGAGAGAACGCGCTTTTTGCCCATTGATATTTAAGGATTTGTCCAGCAAAGGTGGCGATAGTCCCAGGCTTGTACCTGCTTTCGGGTCAAGCGCTGGAGGAATCGCCGTGAAACGGTGCAGATTTTTGGCAGGAACCTGAAAAACCTTCTCCTCTAAGGGGGGTAAGGTGAGCCAGGATTTACCGAGCTACGCTAACGCCAATGAGAGAGCGATTGATAATTTTTTGATGATCTGCTCTATCAATTTTGCCATTACCTCGGTCGTTATGGCAGGAAAACGGTATTTTTTTGTTAATTGTAAAGTTTTTGCTAAAATCACTATGAAATCTAAACGCCAAAATCGCTTGCTGTTCTCAGGTAGGACTAGATGGGCGGAGATTAAACAATCGGTGATCAGTGTCTGGACGCTCAAGACGCAGCAGTTCCTCGGGGTTGGACGTAGAACTGGATTCACACCTTGAGGAAATTTCCAACTCCAGTCGTTGTGCAAATGGCAAGCACGGCTGATCATTCAATTGGTGATAACCTTCTTAAATTTTGATTGAACGGCTCATGGCTAAAATTCAATTTATTAAAGGCATTGACGAAGAAGTTGTACCTGATGTGCGCCTGACTCGCTCTCGTGATGGCAGCAATGGTACGGCAACATTTTATTTTGATAATCCCAAGGCGCTTAATGGCAACTATGGTGAAGAAATAACAGGTATATACCTGATGGACGAAGAAGGAGAGCTGGTCAGCCGAGAGGTTAAAGGCAAATTTGTCAATGGACAACCGACGGCATTAGAAGCAATTGTGATCATGAAATCGCAAGAAGAATGGGATCGTTTTATGCGTTTCATGGAGCGCTATGCTGAGGAGAATGATTTAGGATTTAGTAAGTCTTGATTCTCCCACTGCTCAAAGGATGAGTAACTCAGTGGTATTCTTGTGGGCATTGAACCTGTAGATCTCAATTCTTTGGGATCTACGGGACTTTAGTCTCAGATGCTAGCTTAGATATCCCCTGGATCAGCCTAAAGACCGCCGATATGACTCATCAGCCTCATCCCGATACAGGCTCAAGCTCGATCGCTTGTGCTGTGGTAACTGTTAGTGATACGCGATCGCCCGACTCTGATCGCAGTGGTTCCTGCATCCAGCAATTGCTGTGTGATGCAGGTCATTCGGTTGTCGCTTACGAAATTCTTAAGGATGAACCGAACCAGATTCAGACGTATCTGCAAGTCCTCGCCCAGCGTTCGGATATTCAGGCGGTTGTGGTTAACGGGGGTACAGGGATTGCGGAGCGAGATACCACCTATGATGCCTTAGCGAGGTTGTTAGAGAAGACCTTACCCGGATTTGGTGAGGTCTTTCGTTGGCTCAGTTACCAAGAGATTGGCTCACGCGCGATCGCGTCACGGGCTGTCGCTGGAGTGTATCGCCGTAAGCTAGTTTTCTCCCTTCCTGGTTCTACGGGAGCGGTCACCCTCGCCATGGAGAAGCTTATTTTACCAGAGTTGATTCATCTGGTCACTCAGTTGGAGAAATAAATTTTCCCGATTAATTTTTTGGCTCAGGAGTTGACAAGCCCAAAAATGTTCGTTATATTTATTAAGGTCTGAGAAACAAGCCCCCATCGTCTAGAGGCCTAGGACACCTCCCTTTCACGGAGGCGACAGGGATTCGAATTCCCTTGGGGGTATTAAAAGATTAAAGGTAGAGGCGTTACAGGTAACGTCTCTACTATTTTTTTGTGTACTATTTTGGGCGTTGTGGCTTGGAACTGGAGTTTATACCAAATCCGCCTTTACAGCACTACGAGGTACGGAAAGGACATCAGTTAGTCCAAGAGGGAACAGGGAACAGGGAACAGGGAACAGGGAACAGGGAACAGTTCAGTTTAATTGTGTTCACCTACTTATCACGCCTACAATCCTGGTATCTCTGGCGTTTCCGGTGTTTCCGGGTTTTCTGGTGTTTCCGGGTTTTCTGGCGTTTCCGGCGTCTCTGGCGTTTCCGTCGTTTCCGGCGTTTCCGGGTTCTCTAGCTGACTGGATATAGTTTGAAACCGCTCAGGCGAACCCAGGGAGTAATCCTCTAGGCGAAAATCCCCAAAGGGTGTCTGTTCCAAGCGCGATCGCAAGGCTTCATCGACAATCACACCAGGGGTTTTATTTTTCACGCCGATAATAATAATACTACGTTGGTACGACGTAGCATCTTGATCCGGTAAACAATCGTCTCGGTTAAATTGACCCAGATTTAAGAGGCGATAGTTGTCCACCGAGGCAACATCCCGAAATAACTTTTTCGCTAACAGTTGGATTTGCTCGGCGCGTTGAAAGGCTCGCTGTTCTTCTCCCACGGGCGTTCCTTCACAAGAAGCGGTTCCCACAGAAATAATTTCACTGGGATTTTCCATCAAACTTTGTATCCCTTCATCCTCTAAATTTGACCGTAACGCATTAATAGGGATCATCTGCTGATTATAGTTAACTTGAAACGTACTCCCCAGTTTCCATTTATATTCCCGCGACAGTACCGCCACACTAAATTCAGCCGTTCTCCCTTCACTATCGGCTCCCTCCACGTAAGGAAAATAATCCACATCTCCCTTTCGTTGCGGTGCTTGCGCTGGGGTAAATATCCAAACCCATTGAGAATTTAACCCGCCTGAACCGATAATTCCAATCCCTAAAATAACCAGTATCGCTAACACTAAAATCACCACTTGCCAGCGCCCAGAGTGGCGTTCTGGGGCGGGTTCGGATTGAGGGAGGGGAGCGACTCCCACTCTCAGAGTTTCGGTTAATGTGGAAGTTTGGTCATCTAAGGTGTCCAGGCGTTGTAGAATAGCTTGGGCAGTTGGCGGGCGATCGCGAACCTGTCGCGCCATCAATTCATCGATAAACTGCAATAGGTTTGGGGAAATCCCGGTGGTATGATTCCGCCAGTTTAATGTATCCGTTTGAGCATCATACAACTGGCTGGGATGATGTCCGGTTAACAAAAAGACGAAAGTACGTCCCAAGGCAAAGAAATCCGATTGTCTTACCGCTTCCCCATTCATTTGTTCGGGGGCGGTATACCCGGATGAAATAACGGCTGTAATCCCGCCGCCAGCGCCTACTTTAGCTAGATAGGTGCGGGTAACTTCTCGCGCTGTACCAAAATCAATTAACACCAACTGCCCATCAGGGCGGAGCATAATATTAGAGGGTTTAATATCCCGATGCAGATACTGCTGATCATGAATAAGCTGTAGAATAATCGCAAGCTGTTTTAACCACGCGATCGCTTGCGCTTCAGAAATGGGTCGATTGTGCTGTTGTTCTAACCACTGCTCTAAGGTGGGTCCGTCTATCTTTTCCATCACCAAGCAGTGCAACCCCAAACTATTGCGCGTCTGATAGAGGAAGGAACTATCTACTTGCGGAATCCCCGGATGATTCAGTCGCCCTAATACAACCGCCTCTTGTTCAAACAATTCCACCGCCTTAGCGTCTTGGTTGAGATGATCCTTGAGAACTTTTAGGATTTTCGGTGTACTTCCTTCGTAGACTTCGTAGATATTGCCAAAGCCACTCTTATCACTAATCAGACGCATCACCCGATAACGCCCATTCAGCAGCAATTCTGAGCCACAGCTTTGACAGAAACGCTGATGCTCATTCTCTGAGGTGTCGGGTTTTGGGCAGGTTGGGTTAATGCAAAGGGGCATAGGTGGCGATAGAATAGCGACAGTCTCCCTATCTAACTATAAATGAATCGGGTTAAACCCCCTCACTACGGCTCAACAGCCAGGAGAATCCGCCACCACCTGTCCCACATCACCCATTCGTAGCAGCGCACGGCGTACCATTGGTGTAGGGGAACGGCAATACCCATCCGTGTCAACTTCAGACTTTGTATGACTAGCGCTCAAAGTTTAGATCCCCCTAAATCCCCCTTCAAAAGGGGGACTTTGATTACAGGGGTTTTCAAGTTGGTGTTAGCTGATTAGCATTTCTTTAAATTCTTCTCGCCTCGACCAATATGCAATATCAGATACTTTTTCTAAAAGGCGAATATTTTCTGAATTCCATACATCCAATCTATCATCAAACAATGAGATAAAGCGTGAATTACTTTCTGATTGTTTTAAGTAGCTGAGGTCAGACCAAGCACTAAAAACATTATCAGCTCTGTTATTCGCGACTGTCTTACTTCCTATACTAAGAACATTTATTAACGAATTATGTCGAGGAGGTTGGGTATAAAAATCTAATTTTCGAGAACGACCAGAGCTACCCGTGATTTTTTTGTCTTGTTCAAAAGGTATTTGTGCTTCTTTTAAGAATTCCACAATATCCTCAATAATTGGCTTAAATGCTCTTGTTTTAAAGGTAAACCAAATATCAGAAATTCTCAACGCTGCTTGAGATAAACGTGTGATTGCCGAAGCTAAATTTTCTTCTTTTTGTATCCGAAGTATAAGCATTCCCCGGGATCGCTCGATTCCATGAGTTAAGAGGGTATCTTGAATAAGGGTTTCTTGCTTCTCGGAACGCTTAGGAGATCTGGTTTGCATGTGCAACCAGCGTAGAGTTTCACCCAAATCTGTTAGTACATACTGTCCGTCTTTCTCTTTTAAAAAGAGATCAATTACGTCACCGTCTGGGTAGAGGTAGGGGGTGCGGATACGGATAAAGCCGTTGACGGTAGAGCAGGTAAACAGCTCTCCGATGGTTTTAGCTATTTCTTGGCAAACGGTAGACATCAGAGGAACAGATCCAACTGTAACGGTGGTGGTTCTTGCATAATTCCATTATGGGTGATGCTTGACTCTAAACAAAACTGCTGCCATACTGTGACTGGCTCAGTAATAAGAGCCGTTATGTCGGGTGGAACATAGGCTTTTTTATCTCGATAAAGTTCGTCCCAGCGATGCTTGTGTTTTTCTCCTACTTGTTCGCCATCGGGATTTTTGTGGTCTTGCCCTAAATCTAAGCCATAAATCCTACCAGCAGCTCGATGTATGATAACATAGCTAAGCTTCTGAGCAAATGCGTTATAGCTTCCTTTGATAGAAATTGGATAACCAGCATCCGAAACTACCTCTGCACGAAACTCTACAGCAGGAAAATGATCCTCATCATTATTCCATAAGATATCTCCTTCTATTCGTTTAGTTAAATCGCTTATTATTTCCTCAAATTCATTTTGAGATAGCATAAATGCCGCCTGTATAAACGGTATCTTTACTAAGATAAATCTAAGGGGGTGAAAAAATCAACTAAAAAGTAGATTATACGAGCAAGTTTAGCGGCTTATAAATGGGATATTAAGACTTCTAAGCAGTCTTGTAAAGCTTGTTTGTCATTAATTACTTTGATTGTCATCTTCTATCTCCAAAATAAAATTATCCTTAAAACGGAGGAACCTCATTTCCTTAATACTAGCCATATTAGCAACTTGCCCAGCCGCGCGATCGCACGCACGCTGACGCCATCTCTTTTTATGCTGCATAGCGGATAATTTCTACCTCTATCCCATTATTCACAGCCACCTCTGCTCGTTGTAGTACCTGCTCTGTAATCAAATCACTCAGATAATACTCCCCACAATTATCACAAACCTCTGCTGGTACCCGCTTGATCATCACAATACTTTCGTCTCGTTCTAGAGTCACAGTCACCAAACCAGCTTGTGTTTCGCCATGCTTACAAATTACACACCTCATTTTTTTATCTCCGAGTTCTAAAATATTTGTCCAAAGATTCGGATCAGGACGATAAGCCGTTACCACATATCCTGTATCCGTAGATTCATCATAGGAAAATACAACATGAATGGGTTTACCTTCGACAAAATACAATAAAAGATAACTAGGAAACGGCGTATCATCTAGATTTTCTTCTATCACTTCTCCATAAGCAACAACAGTTTTTACATCACCTTTACTAATCCGGCGCAGAAACATCTGTTGGATAGCATGACGTGAAAAAACTAGATTTTGACAATCCATAATTTATTGCTTAACACATATACCCCAATCCCTTCAAAGTATCCCGAATCTCGGCTTCTAGTTTGGCACTTAGGACAAACTTTTTCTCCAACTTCACCCTCAACCGTTCGTTCCATTAAACTATCTTGCCATCCCTCAGCCTCACGCCTCATAGCACTACAGCCTCACGGCATACGCGAATCTGTTCTTCCCTCATTCCCAACTCGACTCTGCACGTCTCCTGAGCAAATCCTCCACCGACACCTGACAATCAGGAAACGCCAAAGGTGCGATTAAATCCGACTCAGCCAACACAACGAAATTAGCATAACCCTCCACCCCTGGCTCCCGATACACATATAATTGACGAGCATTAACATCCAAAATCCAATACTCCCTAATCCCAGAACGCCCATAAGCCGGAGCCTTTAAATCCCTATCCCGCTTCAATGTCCGATCAGAAACCTCAATCAATAGATAAATTTCCGCTGGCGTGGGATGATGGTCTTCATAATCCAACGGGTCAGGTCGCACCACCGCCACATCCGGCTCAGGCTCTGAATCATCACTTAACCGCACCGGGTCTTGAAACCGCAGCAACACCCGATTTCCTAACCGTGTCTCCAGCAACCGTTTTATCCGAGTAATTGCCGCACTATGAAACGTCCCCTTCGCCGCCATCTGATAAAGCTGTCCTTCAATTAACTCCACCCGCTCATCCGGTGCCAGAATCCCAGCCTCTACCATGCGATGGTAATCTTGCACACTCAAGCGCCGAATTTCTACTGCAACCGTCATCGTTTTTATCTCATTCCTCCTGATCAATGTCTACCGAACATTATGACCCCAAGGAATTTCTGCCACAGCCTGTGGCAGATTTTGCCCATCCAATTCTGCCACAGGATTAGACAGTTCTTGTACCTGCTGGGTATAAGCCAGATAGCGCGATCGCACAATCCTCTATAGTGGTAGCATCATCGTGAGTCAGCCCCTGGCGTGGCAGGAACCGAAGTATCATTAACAGTCCTATTGGAAAATCTTAATAGGAGTAGCAACTCCTGTAGACTCTGAACAGATTCAATCAGTATCCTACAAGTCCAACGGTGCAGTTAGTTTGATAGTCTATGTCTACTTCATATAATTTTGCTGATGCTCAGCAATTGCTCATAAAACCATTCGAGAGACTCAAATTTGTCATTCTTTTTATACTGATTACGGCATTGAGTCAAGTTGCCGCTTATTTCGTTGAATCTCAGCCCGCCTTTGACCTTCTCTGGGAACAAAGTCAACTGCAATATGGAGTTGTGATTGGACTCATTCGAGGTACGCTAACAGGAGCGGCTCAATGGTTTATTCTTCGCAAGTATATATCAGATTGGAAATGGATTTTAGTCGTGGCTACTATGACGACATTTGGAAGCTGTATCCGAACAGCTTTGAATATGTGGCAAGAGTCCCTTTTTTTCTCTGGTAGTGGATTTACCACACAAATAATCCTAATTTATCTAGTTACCATTTTAATGGGAATTGGGACACCCTTAATTTATGGATGGCTACAGTGGTATGTTTTGCGCCCATATATTATTAATGCCAGATGGTGGATTTTTATTCCACTGATTGCAGGGCTAGCAAATATTTTTCTATCTGTCCTTGCAGGTTTACTCTACTATATGGAATTTTCTCCTGATGTCTGGCTACAATTCAATAGGGCTATTATTCACCCAACCCTACTGCCAGCAACTCAAGCTATTGGCTTTTGCCTGCTGAAGAAGAAATCTCTAAGTGAGCAGAGTCTACTTCATTCTCTTTTAGCTTTAGCCACTGATATTGCTGACTATTGGGACGTTAAAAAAATAGAAAAAATCCTGTATTCCAGTATTAAGCAAAGATGGAAAACGAATCTCAGCACATCTATCGGCAAACTAAAATATCTGGTTGGAGTTAACCGTAATGGCAGCATGATTATTTATGAACCCATCAACCCAGTTTCGAGTGACAATGTTGACCAAACTCCATTACCTGAATTAGCTAGCGATTCTAGTTGTGTTACTTGGGAAGACGAACATTTAACGGGCTTTGCTAAGTTTAAAGTTGTGTTTATTCCACCCGGTATACTTCAAATTTACTCTTGGAGAGGTATTCCTCTACTTTGGCTTGGGGTAGCTGTTTATGGAGGAATTATTGGGATTAGTATGTTGTCTCTATTGGTATTGTAAACTATAACACTTCATGATGAGTCAATCCCTGGCGTGGTAGGGGCGCACCGACGTGCGCCCAATGCTGACAAAAAACTGTAACGTTACCCCCCTATCGCCTGCGCCCCAAGCTGACGCCCAAAAAAACCATCCATTTACCTGATCATCTTTTGGGCAAACTCTCCAAATTCGATACAATTAAAACCATACCCTTGGGCAATGCCATTTTTACAGGTTTTAGCATTTAACCTGTTCATGCAGCCTTATCCCAAACTATTGGCATTCAGAACGTCAACTAAATAATTAATAAACCCAGTTTTCTATTCCTTATTCCCTATTCCCGCTAACCTATCATGTCTAATCGCGCCGAAACCCTAACCAAAATTATAGAACAACGCCAACCCTTGGTTCAGAGCATCGCTGATGTCGAGGAACATCTGAGAAATCTGACCAACTTGCTCCGCTCCCTAGATCAACGGCGTCATATCTTAAAGGATAAACTAGACCAACCCGAAGTGTGCGATCGCCTCACCCAAATCGACTTTTCCCCATTGCGCTTACAGATTAGCACGCAACTGGAGCAACTGCATCAACTTCGCGATCGCTTCTCCCGCCCTACCTTAAATATTGGCGTCGTTGGACTCATGGGTCAAGGAAAAAGTACCTTCCTCCAGAGTATCAGTGGACTCACCGATGATGAAATTCCCGCCCTCCGAGGCGGTGCTTGTACCGCTGTTCGCAGCACGATTTATCATCAACCCGGAGAACCCTACGCCGAGGTAACAGTTCATTCTGAACAGACTTTTTTACAAGAAGTCATTCAGCCCTATTATCAGGAATTAGAATTAGATCATCCTCCCAATACCATAGATGAATTTGCCGGAACTTTGCCAGAATTTTCGGGAACAGATGCGACCAAAAAGTCAATGTATGAGCATCTCAAAGAAGATTATCATAAACACTTACCCATGTATAGACACTTACTCCTGTCTGGCGCACCCCGAAAACTACCCCCCATTCCCAAAGAACGAATTCATGAATATGTCGCCCAACGCCGCTTTCCCCAAGGCGAATTAATTACCTTTGACCATTTAGCCGTTCGCGAAGTTAAAATCTTCTGTCCCTTCAAAAATTCTGATGTCGGTAAAATCGCCTTAGTCGATGTACCCGGTTTAGGAGATACTCGTTTAGGCGATGAGAAACTCATCCTAGAAACCATCGGACAAGAGGTGGATTTAGTAATTTTTATTCGCCGTCCCGATAGACTCCGCTATGGCTGGGAAAAACGGGATACAGATTTATACAATACCGCAGCCGAAGCATTAAACAATCTAGAGAATCGTTCATTTATGATTCTCAACCACGTTACCGGAACCGATGACAACATGGAAGCCTGTCAGAAACATCAAACCAGTATTCATGATAAACATATTGATGTCATCCGCTGCAAAATTGCCGATTGTGCTAATCCAGAGGAAACCAATGCCATTCTCGACTTAGTTCTCAACTATCTAGCCAATAACATCACCTACTTAGATGAGCAACATGCCCGCCTCTACCAGAAAAAACTCAAGGAACTGCAAATTTTAATTAATGCGGAACTAGAGAAAGCCCGTCTGGTTTGGTCAGGTGGATTAATTGTTGATGACATCAATGAACAAGCCAAGTTTTTGCGCCTATTCAATAAACTCTGGGCAAATCTAACGCGGGGGCTGGAAGAATTATTAGATCACCTGGATTTGGCAAAAGATCGCGATGAACAAGATATCTTTAAGCAACAGGTTGAAGCCATTATCCAAACCTGCAAAAGCGATACCGGAATTCCCACAGAGGAACCCCTCAACGAAATCATTGCCCGACGGTTTGAAGAAGGGGATTGGCAAACCACTTATGCCAAATATCTCCATGAAATCCGCAATCATCTCACCCGACATTTCCACGCCATGGACATGGGGTTAAAAGAGTATGTGGAACAGGCAAAATCTCAGGTAACTGAGGTACTGGTGAATCAAGGACAATTAAGAGAACTCACACCAGCCAAAGGGTCAGAGTTTCTGCAAGCCATGGCAGAACGGATTCCCGATAATTTAGTCCGACTTAAGCACGCTTTCCATACCCTATCAAATTTTGAAATGTCGTATAAAGCCAACTTTCACTATCGGATTCGCCCTCATTTAGATAATCTCAATCCTGATAAAACCAATCTGCGTTTATCTGCATCGAATGCTACAGAGTCGCGGGAGATTAAGGCACAGGAAATCTTCACCTATTTAGAAACATTACAAGAAGAAGCCGTGTTTAAATGTCAACATGCCTTAGAAAATTTTTATGGCGAACCCGGTCAAGCGGCGTTTGCTGAAGTTGAAGAGTTTGTTGATCAGGTGCTGCGAGCAAAAGACGTTAAAAATGAATGGCAAATCTTTCTGTTTCAAGAAAAAGATCAGGTTTGGTCGAAGGAATTTGGCGATAACCAAGAAGGTGATGATCGTCAGCAATGGCTATCGTTAGTGGATCAAGCAATAGCGGCTAATTCCCTAAAAAAACTCCAGTTTCTGAATTGATTTAGACTTGGCGCGATCAATTCGCTCGTAGTGAGCGCTTTAGCGCCTCCGTTCGTAGTGAGCGCTTTAGCGCCTCCGGGTGGCGATTCAAAAAAAGCAATCCGCTTTCATAAGAACTGGATTTCAGCGACTCGCCCCTACATCCTACATGAGATACACAGACTTGTTCGAGAATTATATTAAAATTAAGGGCAGGTTTTGTATCAAAGAAAAAAAACAATCAATAGTTAATCCCTAAACCCGCCCCTACAAACGTGTCATAGCACGTCTATACCCAAAGGATGGAGAAAGATGGCTAAAGAACTGAATATAACAATGCTAGGTGCGAGTGGTGTCGGCAAAACCACATTATTGACCTCAATGTATGAGCAATTTGAGGCAACCAGTCGTCAAGCCAATCTGCACCTAAAACCCGATGTTGAAACAGCAGCAATTCTAGAACGGTATCTCGCTCAACTCAAAAGTTTAACCTACGAATTTAAAGCCGATGAACGCACCAAAGGAATTCGCGGCACCTTAGCCGTCGCTGGACCCGAATCCTTACCCTCTTACCGTTTTGATTTAGGGTTAAATGACAAAAACGATGATCTGCGGCTACAGTTTCGAGATTATCCTGGTGGCTATATTTTACCCAGTGATGTGGCGGGACGGCGATTTGTGCAGAAGATGTTGCGGGAATGTGCAGCGGTTATTGTGGCAATTGATACGCCAGCGCTGATGGAACTGAATGGCAGATGGCATGAGGTGAGAAATAAGCCGGATGAGATTATGACATTGTTTAAGACAGCCTACCAAAAACTGGACGAACCCAAGTTAGTCATTTTGGCTCCTGTCAAGTGTGAAACTTACATGCAAGATGAAGTATCTGCCCACAATCTGATTAAACGAATTCAAGAAAAATATGCCCCATTACTGGAATTTTTTCAAGCGCCAAGACGAGCCGATAAAATTGCCGTGGTGACAACGCCAGTGCAAACCGTTGGCTGTGTGGTGTTCTTGAAAATCGAGGTAGAAAATCTGAATCAACCCCGCTTTTATTTTCGCAAGACGAGTTTTGATGCCCAATATAGTCCCCAAGACAGCGAACAGTTGCTGCGGTATTTACTGCGATTTTTGTTAAAGGTCTATATTCAAAATCGCAGTTGGTCGATGTTTAACGTGGTTCGGGAATTTTTCAATCCGGATGCTCAACTCAAGCAAGCGGTAGAGCAATTTGCTCAAGGGTGCAAAACCAAAGGAGGATTTGCTGTACTACAAGGTAAATCCTTGTTGACACTTTAGAATTTGTAATTTGCCTATATAGCTCAAAACTATTTTTAAATTAGGAATCAACTGATGGATATCTATATCCAGAGTCGCGGCTTTGAACAAGATTATGATTACCGTTGGCTACAGGTTGGTAACGATGGGTCAATTCAACCCAAATTGCCACCCATCGGATTAACGGTACCCAGTTTAATCGATCGCGAAACACCAACGGTTGTGTTAGAACGATTAGTGGATAACCAGTTGCTGCTGCTACTGACAGGGCTTGAACCCAAAGGACGAGTCGATTTTCTAGACCGCCAAATCCGCATCGCTATGGCTTGGGTGGGTGCAACGGCTGACGAACCCCTGCTGCGAAGTTTAGCCGCATCTGCATTAATTGACGAAGAGTATCACCCCCTCGTGGCACAACTCAATCAAGCGGTATGCTTAGGCGGTAACTATGGCTTTCAGGTGTCATTACCGGAGATGAAGCGATTGATTACCGTAATCCGAAATCCCCAGCAACTCTCCAGTCAACCGCCGACTCTCACCCCCAAAATCGGACGAAATATCACGACACTGAGACATGAATTAGCCGAAGAACTACGCACCTATCATTTACCGCCAACTCCCGGTATTCTCATCGTCGTCACCGGGATTAAAAAGCCCGAAGCGCTGCAAGAGGCTGGTGTGTGGCGCAGTTTATCGTTATTGGTAGAGGGCGAGAGTTGGCAGGAGTTCTCGCCTCAACCCGGGTTTTTGCCCGCCAATTTTCAGGAGGGAATCCGCTCCAAGAATCCCCTAATTTGGCTGATGGTGTTGATATCGATTCTCTCCTACTGGTTAGCATCGCTGGTGAAATTGCTCTCTAGCCAAAAAGATACTTAGTGCAAGACGGCAAAAGTTGATGATTACCTTAGTGCATACAGAATACTGTTGGCAAATTACCTCAAACTGACTACAGAACCTAAAAACAGTAACGTACACTACAAAATCAGCTAAGTTGCGTGACAGGTCACTGCTGAGTGGGGAGCATCCCAATTTGGCAACTTGGCTTTTTGAATGGGGCTGAAACCATTGCCATTACGTTACTTGAGGTAATGCTTTGTCCAAAACGGGATGCTCCCATCTCTTATACGTATATTTTGTAACAAAGCTGTAACAATCTAGTGATCCCTTGTTCTATAAAGCTTGTATCGTTTAAGAAAGAGGTGACAAGACGATAAAGGGGAGGGGGGAAACTTTTTGATGATGTCTGTACCTGCTCTGGAAGCAGAAGCACGGGTGGGGGATAGAAGTAATTTTTATAGTAATTCCGGTTGTCATAAATTCAATCAGACACCCTGAACATCATCTTCACATAAACTTTATATGAAATTCATCGTAACTTTATAGACAACTTCAAGAATCCAGTCTACGATTTATTTAGTCGAAAGAAAATCACAACTTTAGACAATCCATCAAACATTAAACCAAGTCTTTACAGATTAAACATCTACTCACTCTAGGGAACCACATCATGAAATCTCTCTCAACTCTTTTCCGCCATTCCGCTACCGTTGCCTCGCTGATTGCTGCATCTACAGTAACTGCAGGTCTCATAGCTCCTTCTGCTTCCGCCCTCGTCCCCCAAGCGGAAGGCGAAGTTGAGCTTGTGAATTTAGCTCCCCTGCCTGGTGTTCCAGTTGTTACGCTGCCTGGCCTAATCACCAGTGTAGAGAGTTTAGCCAATCCAGATGGCACATTCAGCCGTCTATTCGTTGACGACCTAGACACTGATAATGACTATGGCAGCATAAAGTTTGACAGCGAACAAGGTACTTTTCCGTCAGGTTTTTGGTATCGTCCTTCAGAAGGAGTGGAAGCCAAGGGACAATTGGAAGTCGGAACCTTTAAGTTCACTTTCAAGGAAACTCTTCCAGAACTGACTGTTAGATATTTCGATACCGAGTCTTCTGACACAACTGGCGTTCCTGAATTCTTCGCCGATGCTGACACTGACGGAATCTTGGTCAGCGGTGTGAATCCTGTTCCTGAAGGAGAAGATGGAAATATCTATACCCAAACTTGGGAAGATGTTAGCTTTATTACCCTAAAATTAGGTAATGATACGCCAGGTGGTCTAGGTGATGGTGTTAACTTCCAGTTAGAAAGCGTACCCGAACCAGGAACCGTCTTGGGCTTAGGTACTCTGGCTATGGCAGGTGGTCTCGGCTTACGCAAGCGCAACAAAAAGTCTGATGCCTAAATTGGCTAAACAGGTGCTATAGTTTTCAACCTTTAGCACCTGAACGAATTTGTTAACTCCGCTATTAAAATCTAAATAAGAAATTTTTAGGGATTCGAGGTGTTCATCTCCAATCCCTATTTAGTTGCGTATACCACATCACTAGGGTGTGGTATACCTGATTTTATGCATTAGATTGGGTTTGTAGTCAGGGATGCGAGTCCTGAGTTTTGTTGGGTTTCGGCGCGTCAACCCAATTTACAGTACCATCTCCCTAATAGTACATATAAACTATATGTGATGGTTATAATACACTTAAGAATTCTTAATTAAATCAATGGTGATCAACCTGCGAACTGTAGGGACTTCAGATGTCTATTTATAACTGGGTGGCAAAAACCATTAAACTATTGGTATCGGGTCTCTCGGCAAAATGCCCCAACAAAACAAGGGCTACGACGCCGAGCGCTCCACCTATTGTGCATCAAGCAACGATTATTGAAACCCAAACTCAGGGTGTTATTCAAAAAGGGGACTCTATGCCAAGTAAAAAACTTTTTAACCGAGATGTTTTCATGCTCATCGACCAAAGTGGGTCAATGGTGAGAAGAGATCCAGAATTTAATAATAATATTCGCTGGAAAGTTCTACCGGAAGTCATTGAAGGGCATGTTTATCGCATTCTCAATGAAACCAGTCTGGATGGGGACAAGGTTTGTGAGGAGATTGCCTTAACCTTTTTTAGTCCCAATCGCCCTTGTGACAAAATAATCTACATTGAAGATACCGCTCAGGTTCCTAGTGTCTTTGATGAAAATCAACCCGATAGTAGCACGTTTATCACACCAACCCTTGAGCAAGTGATTAATCAATGGTTTGCTAATCGTGAAGCAAATCGGGAAGGGTTTATTGTTATTTACACCGATGGTCAGTTTGATGACCGCGATAAGTTTTTGAACCTGATTCAGACCACCAGTGCCAGATTGAAAAGTCAGGATGAACTGAAAATTGTGATTATCGGGTTTGGGAGTGAATTGAATCCCAAGTTTTATCTGGAACTGGATAAAAATGTCAGAGGATTCACCGATTCTAAGGGATTAGATTGCAATATTGTGGTGTTTGATTTGTTAAGTAAAATGCCCAATATTATTGAGCTACTGAACCGTCAGCTTGAAAACCCAGCCGCCGGTTTGCCGATGTGGGCTAAGGAGCAATATCCCGATTTGTTTACTTGACAATCAGCCCTCACTCCCCGCCTCTCTCTATCTCCCCCTTACCCATTTTTGAATCTCCCTCTACCCAATTAGATCCCCCTTCCGTCCCACTTTTGATCCCCCTTTTGATCCCCCTCCCGTCCCCCTTATAGATCCCCCTCCTGTCCCCCTTAAAAAGGGGGAAGCCAGCGGATGCTTCGCTTTTGGTTCCATGGGGGAAGCCAGAGGATGCTTCGCTTTTGTTCCATGGGGGAAGCCAAAGGATGCTTCGCTTTTTTTTGCACGGGGATGGCAGAGGGGAGCCGGAGTTTTGTCAGATGAACTGAATAAATTAATCGGAATTTCTGGTTGCTTCTAAGAGGTAAGAAAAGTAAAACTGGGTACTGGTCATTCCTGTGCGTTGAATGGAAAAGCCGTTACGCTCCAATATTTTGATAATATCGGCTTTGCGGTGTAGGTAAGCACGAGTGGTTTTAGAAGGACCGGGAAACAATTCGCCAATTTTCTTGAGCAAACTGTAGACAATGTTTTTGGGAGCAAAGCTAAGAATTAAGCGCGACTCCGCTAGAGAAGCAAGATGGGAGATCATCTGATCAGCTTTATCTTGGGGATAGTGAATCAGCACATCTAGGCAAATAACGGTGTGATAGCTACCACTCAAGTCTTCCAAATCCTGCACGGCAAAGTTAAGCTTGTCAGAATTCGCCAAGCTAGCGCCAGCCTTTTCCTTGGCTTCACCGACCATTTTTTCGGAGATATCACTGGCAAAGACTTTCGCACCAGCTTCGGCTAGGGGAATGCTGAGACTTCCCACACCACAGCCAGCGTCACAGATGGATAACTCAGCTAAATTGCCATCAGCCTTGAGCCAGCTTAGAACAGTATCTACGGTTTGCTGGTGTCCGTTACGGATATCCAGTTGGACTTTATTTACCTCGCCCTCGCCGTAAATCCGCCGCCAGCGGTCAAATCCAGTGGCGTTGAAATAGTCTTTAACTACGGTTTTATCATCAACGGTCTTCATAGAGTCAGCTTGGATGGAGGAGTTAGGACGATTAATTACTTTACCATGAGCTAGGGGGGTTACTGCCATCATGCCTTTATCAAGAAATATCAGCCAGAGGGCAAAAGGCAGAGAACTTACAGAAAATGATGAGATGTTTGATTAACGTAATGTTCTCATAAAATGGAAATAGAATGTTGGGATAGTTGATGTATTGTGAGAGAACGTGCCAGGTAAAGCCATGGGTGTAGGTGAAGTTAAAGCAAAAGTCAAGCTCACCAATCCAACGGATGACGAATTAGTACGGCGAGGACAACTAACGGCTGATCAGGTTCGTGTATACGAAACAGAAGCTGTGATTGATACAGTTGCAGTCTGTTCAGTGCTTCCTATTCATGTCGTGCAGTGTCTTGGTTTAACCATTCGCGCTCAACGAGTAGCCGGTTATGCTGATGGACGAACAGAAGCTGTAGGCGTAGTTGGAGTTCTAATTGATTGGCAAGGACGTGATACATTGGAGGATGCGTTAGTTTTGGGTGATGAGGTGCTGATTGGTCAAACTGTATTAGAGAAATTAGATTTGTTGGTCGATTGTCAAAATCAGCGATTGATCCCCAATCCTGCCCATCCTGATCAACCTGTTAATAAGGTGAGACATCTCAAGTATGAATTATGAAGGATAAATTATGAGTTCTCCCTTACTTAACAAAGGACAAAGGACATAAGACTAATGACAAATCATCCATTGAATGGTAAACGCTGCCAACTTAATTTTGATCTGTCCTCATGCCAATGCCATCGCAACAAATTGGCAGGTTGTCCTACTCCAATCCCAGGTAAACCGATCGCATATCGAGGAGACTCCGTTGCTAGGGCGATCGCACTCTCAATTCCACACACACCCCACTCTACCAAATTCTGGACTCCCACCAATAACGGTAAGGTGGTTCCCGCCAATGTACCATCCGCTAATCGTGCCGTACCCTGTTTCACTTCAATCTGACGCTGATCCCAGGGATAAATCCCATCGCCTAATCCTAACGGCGCTAACGCATCACTCACCAGAAACAATCCCGCTTCATCCCGACTCGCTTGCAGTAGAATCTGTAACATTGTCGGACAAACGTGCTGTCCATCGGCAATCACCCCACAGCGCACTTGAGGATGAGTGATGGCGGTACCCAATAATCCGGGTTGCCGATGGTGTAATCCCGGCATCGCATTAAAGGCATGAGTCACCATCGATGCACCTAAGGCAAAGGCTTCCTCCGCCTCAGCCGCCGTTGCTTGGGAATGACCTAAACTCACGGTAATTCCTAAAGAACGCAAATAACTAATCGCCTCACCTGTCTCGTCTAACTCCGGCGCTAGCGTCATCACTTTAACCAGTTTGCCATAATCCCCCAAAACTTGCTTGACATTTACTAGGTTTAATGGTAATAAATATTCTTGAGGATGCGCTCCTCGCTTCTGAGGATGTAGAAAAGGTCCCTCTAAATGCACCCCCAAGATTTGCGCCATTCCCGCCTGATAGGAAGCGGTGGTTAAAAAATCAGCAATCACCGCCAGCGATTGTTGAATTTTCTCAATCGAGGTGGTTACCAAGGTGGGTAAAAATCCATCAATCCCCTGATTCCCCAAAAATTGGCAAATATCCTGTAATTTCTGGCTATCCCCCAGCGTTAAATCAGGAAACGCCAAACCCAGCGCCCCATTAATCTGTAAATCGACCCCAGCTAAGGAGAGCCAATCGCCTGTAATATCGAGTGTATGGGAATCGGGGGCAATATCCGTCATGGGTGCGATCGCGGAAATTTTTCCCTCAGCATTAATCCTTACCTGTTGCAAGCCTTGATAACCTGGCACTCGTGCATTAATAATAATCATTTGTCCTTTACCATTAATCCTGCATCATTGTCTGATACATCTTTGATCAATAATCAGGGAACAGAGATAAAAAATTCCGAGAGTTGTGTAGGGGCGGGTTTGACTATTATCGTTTCTGCTCTCACCTAGATGAAACTAAACCCGCCCCGACCGAGTTTTGACTCTTTTAGCAATGACGAATGACAAATGACAAATAACAAACCCCAAATTGGTATTATCATGGGCAGCGATTCCGACTTGCCCACGATGCAGGGTGCGATCGCAATTTGTGAAGAGTTCGAGGTTTCCTGTGACGTCGCGATCGTTTCGGCGCACCGAACTCCCCAACGTATGGTAGACTACGCCCAAACTGCTCATCAGCGTGGACTCAAGGTGATTATCGCCGGAGCGGGAGGGGCGGCTCATTTACCCGGTATGGTGGCGTCTCTGACACCATTACCCGTCATCGGCGTTCCTGTTTCCACTCGCCATTTACAAGGGGTAGATTCCCTCTACTCGATTGTACAGATGCCAGGTGGAATCCCTGTCGCTACCGTAGCCATTGGCAATGCTAAAAATGCCGGGTTGTTAGCCGTACAGATTTTGGCATCCCAACAACCTGAGTTACTCGAACGAGTGCAGCAGTACCGCCAGACTTTAACCCAATCCGTCATGGATAAGCAAGCGGCGCTAGAAAAGCTGGGATATCAGCAATATTTGTCACAAATGTCGTAGATTAAGTTTTGACCCTTCACAGGCAGGGTGTGGGGTATGGGGTGTGGGGTATGGGGTGTGGGGTGTGGGGCTTCTCGGTAAGGAACACAAAAGCCCCTAAGAGGAGATAGGGTAAGGAGCGAGCGCTCTCCAGGCGAGCCAACGCCATCAATCCTTCGGACTTCAGGGTCAAAATGAATAAACAATAGAGTTTTTGGTGACTTCCTGAGTAAAGTTCAATTTTTCTCTACACCCTACACCCTACACCCTACACCCTACACCCTACACCCTACACCCTACACCCTACACCCTACACCCTACACCCAGTAGTACCTTCAAGTTCCTTGTCACCCCCTCAGCCCTTACCCTCAAACCTTTCGCTCTACTGCATTAAAGTATCACCTCTCAAGCCTTTCTCTGAAAAGATTAGCGATAACAATCAAAACTTAACACCAAAGAAATTTTTCTTAATTAATTAAGACGTTATTTGAGAGACCTAAATTCTTAGGCTTACTTAAATCTTAATCATTGTCAAATCAATAGGCTTAGGCAAAATCAAAAGGGCGGCTCGCTCTCGCGTAAAAAACCGCCAACTCAGGCTGCCAAACTGGTGGCGGGTTGACCCAAGTCTTGATGACAGAAGCTCTTAGCTAGGGAACTACCGCAATATATTTTAAGGACTCACGCCTAAAATAGTATATTTTGTTACAGAAATATCCAGCCAGAAAATTGAAGATTTGAGAATTTCCTAAAGATAATGAACCCAGTTATTGAGAAGAATTGAGGCTCTTGACTATCTGGCAACTTATTTGTAGGGTTTTGTCTAACGTAGACACGCCAACTTCCAAAACTCCCGATTCCTTAATCAGGCAGCACTATTTAAAAGCTGGCAGTAAACCAAAGAAAATAGGCGAGGAGTTATGTCATACTCAGATACTTACCCCCTCTTCTACGTCATACTTCCAATGACTTTATTTACCGCTTCTTAGCTCAATGTTAGGATGTGTTCCACCAGAAATACAGGAAAGAGAGCGAAATGATGTCTAGACGAACGTTCGAGAAAACTTCCGACCGAAAAAAGTCTCCCCCAAAAACTAGACAAGTTGATTTACCAGGATATTCCCAATCCTTCTGGGATTCTCCCTATTTTGACCCCTTAAAAACCATAGCCAAATCTTTTTCTCCGTACTGGCTAGCTTGTATTCCGCTAACGGCAATTATTGTCGTGGTTTGGAATACGGCAGCCGTGGCTCAAACTGAGGCGGTTGACGCCGATGCTGTTGCCCAACTTCAGGGAACGTTAAACGCGATCTGGGTTTTGATTGCTGCGATTCTGGTGATCTTCATGAATGCCGGATTCGGTATGCTAGAAACCGGATTCTGTCGTCAGAAAAATGCGGTTAACATTCTCTCCAAAAACCTGATTGTCTTTGCCCTAGCAACCATTGCATTTTGGGCAATTGGGTTTTCCTTCATGTTCGGTGCAGGAACTGGATTTATTGGTTTAGGTGGATTTTTCTTAACTAGCACCGATCCGGGTACTTATGGACTCGATCCATTTCCTACCGGGTTACCGATCTCCGTGTTTTTCCTGTTCCAAGCTGCCTTCGCCGGAACTGCTGCCACCATTGTTTCGGGTGCGGTTGCTGAACGGATTAGGTTTATTGACTTTCTCGTTTTCAGTCTTTTGTTGACGGGAATATCCTATCCGATTACCGGACACTGGGTCTGGGGTGGTGGTTGGCTAGGAGACATAGGAGAAATAGGCTTTTCCGACTTTGCTGGCTCAACCGTGGTTCACTCGGTTGGTGGTTGGGCGGCGTTAATGGGAGCTGCCTTTCTCGGACCCCGTGAAGGAAAGTATAGAGACGGTCAAATCAATGCAATTCCCGGTCACAATATGAGTATTGCCACACTGGGATGCTTGATTCTGTGGATCGGCTGGTTTGGTTTTAACCCTGGTTCTCAACTCGCTGCCGATGCCGAAGTTCCCTACATCGCAGTAACCACAAACCTCGCCGCTGCTGCTGGAGGTATTGCCGCCACCATTACCTCTTGGTTAAAAGATGGTAAACCTGACCTGTCGATGATTATTAACGGCATCTTAGCTGGCTTAGTGGCGATTACCGCCCCCTGTAATGCCGTTTCCTATCTATCAGCCGTCATAATTGGTCTGATTGCAGGAATTATCGTGGTTTTTGCGGTTTCCTTCTTTGACAATATCCATATCGATGACCCCGTGGGTGCGATTTCTGTCCACTTAGTTAACGGGATCTGGGGCACCATTGCTGTTGGTATCTTCACCTTCGCTGAAAATGATGCGGGTCAACGACTCGGCTTGATTTATGGGGGAGGACTCGGTCAACTGGGTGTTCAACTCCTGGGTATCCTCTGTGTAGGCGGTTTCACCGTCGCATTTAGCTCCATCGTTTGGCTAGCCCTGAAAGCGACTTTGGGACTACGAGTACAAGCCGAAGAAGAAATCCATGGCTTGGATATTAGCGAACATGGAATGGAAGCCTACAGTGGATTTGTCAAGGAATCCGATGTGTTGACCAGTAGCTCGTTTGGTAGCGTCAGTGGTAGTACAGCTGACATTCCTCGCGGCTCAGAAGTTTAACGGGAGCGCTTCTGGTTAGACGGAAGCTAGTTAATTCGCCAATAACATCCTGTAGGGGCAATTCATGAATTGCCCCTTTGTCATGGTTTTTATGATCGGCAAAAGTGGAATAGGACTACAATCTGATGAGAGAGCCGATGCTGAATCTAGACAAGTGTCCACAACCTCGAAAAGCTTTCCAATTTGGGCGGTTTTCTCCCTCGCTGTCAATGGCTTACTGGTGCTAGCGATCGCGGGGGTATTGCTGCGCCAATACCAAGGAGCTATCCCTTCTGCGGTTAGCCAGTCTCTAGCCACTGATGCGGCTCCAGAAGCAGAAGCAACCCCTACCCTTGTCCCCGAACTCGGACCCCGCCACCAATTCAATTACCAGCAGTGGGTGGCGCTGCTGGAGCAAGAAGCTGAGGTGATGGTGGATCAGAAGCCAGAGGATTTAGCCATCCTCCTGGGAGATTCCATCAGTCTCTGGTTTCCCAATGAGATGCTACCCACGCAACGAACGTGGCTTAACCAGGGAATTTCTGGCGAAACGACAGCCGGATTGTTGAACCGCTTGGATGTGTTGGATCAAACCCAGCCAGATATCATCTTTTTGATGATTGGCATCAATGACATAATTCGAGGGATCACAGATGAGACGATTTTAGCCAACCAACGGCTAATTATTCGTTACCTGCGGCGCACTCATCCTGAAGCCAAAATTATCGTCCAATCGATTTTGCCCCATAGCGGGGAAAAAGCCACCTGGGAAGGGCGCGATCGCCTTCTGGAAATCCCCAACAGTCGTATCGTTGAGATTAATCAGCGATTGAAAGCGATCGCGGAGTCAGAAGATGTCATTTACCTGGATCTCTATCCCCTATTTGCCGATACCGAAGGCAATCTGAAAATGGAATTGAGTACCGACGGCTTGCACCTAAATCCTCAAGGCTATTTAATTTGGCACTATGCTCTACAAGTTACGGATCAACTCGTTCTCGATGGCGGTTTGTGACGGGGGATGGGGTGAGGGAGATGGGGAAGCTGGGGGAGATGGGGGAGATGGGGGAGATGGGGGAGATGGGGGACGATGGGGGAGATGGGGGAGATAGGGGAGATGGGGGAGATAGGGGAGATGGGGGAGATGGAAAGTCTGTTGTAGGGGCGGGTTTTACTGCTAACGTTTGCTTTGCACCCTGATATAACTAAACCCGCCCCGACTTGACCAATGACGAACGACGAATGACAAATGACAAATGACAAATGACGAATGACTAAACCGGATTCGTCTTAAGATCAAAAGGAATTAACAATTGTATACACTCATCTGCTAGACAAGTTTCATGGATACAAAAGCCTTCAAACGTTCACTCCATAGTTCAGAAAACTATCACCGTAAGGGATTTGGTCACGATGCTGAGGTGGCGACTCAGCTTCAATCTGAATATCAAAGCAGCTTGATTCAAGAAATCCGCGATAATAGCTATCGACTCAAACGGGGAAATGTGACCATTCACCTGGCAGAGGCATTTGGCTTTTGCTGGGGTGTGGAACGCGCTGTAGCGATGGCGTATGAAACTCGCCAACATTTTCCTACCGAGCGCATCTGGATGACAAATGAAATTATTCACAATCCCTCCGTCAACCAGCGCCTACAGAATATGAACGTCAACTTTGTCCCCGTTGAGGATGGAACAAAAGACTTTTCCATCGTTGGTGCGGGTGATGTGGTGATTTTACCCGCCTTTGGTGCCAGCGTTCAGGAAATGCAACTGCTCAATGATAAAAAGTGTAAGATTGTCGATACCACCTGTCCTTGGGTATCCAAGGTGTGGCATACGGTGGAGAAGCATAAGAAAAAAGAATACACCTCCATTATCCACGGCAAGTATAAGCACGAAGAAACCATCGCTACCAGTTCCTTTGCTGGGAAATATTTGGTGGTGCTGAATCTACAAGAAGCCGAATATGTCGCTGACTATATCCTCAATGGTGGGAATCGGGACGAGTTTTTGGCAAAATTCAGCCGCGCCACGTCCGAAGGATTTGACCCAGAGCGGGATTTGGAGCATGTTGGCATCGCTAACCAAACCACCATGCTCAAAAGCGAAACCGAGCAAATTGGTAAGCTGTTTGAGCGCACGATGATGAAAAAATATGGTCCGGTTCAGCTAAATCAGCATTTCCAGAGTTTTAACACCATCTGCGATGCCACTCAAGAACGGCAGGATGCGATGTTGGAATTGGTGGAAGAACGGTTAGATTTAATGGTTGTGATTGGTGGTTTTAATTCATCCAATACCACGCAACTGCAACAAATTGCCATTGAATGGAAAATTCCCTCTTATCACATCGATAGCGCTGAGCGAATTGGTCCGGGGAATCGGATTGATCACAAGGTACTGCATCAAGATATGACGGTGACGGAAAATTGGCTTCCAGATGGTGAAATTGTTGTCGGTGTAACGTCTGGAGCATCTACACCCGATAAGGTGGTTGAAGATGCCATTGAGAAGATTTTTGAGTTGAAAGCCACTCCGGTAGTTGTTTGATTTTGGTTCGGTTAGAACAAGGTAGGGGCATGGCACTGCCATGCCCCTACATATAGCTGATGTTTATTCAATCTCAATCGAGGTTGGTTGCGAATCGCTGGTTCCCGTTGTGGTCAATGGCGTGCGATACTCAGCATAGAGGCGATCGCGCCAGTCGAAGAAGGTTTGATACACGCTACTATCGGCTAAACCAGGAATCCCTTTCCCTTTCAGAGAGTCAGGCAAATCCAGATAGGAACCTTCGGGAAATTTCAGCAGTAAACTCACCCCAGCCACGGCAAAATCAGCTAAACAGGGACTATCGGTAACCAGATAGGGGCGATCGGACAAGATTAAGCTGAGGGCTTCTAAGTCTTGCTTCAGGCTGTCTCTGGCGTCTTTGAGGGCGTCTGCACTGCAACCGAAACCAATCCCCAAAACCTCAAACACTTCTGCCGGAACACCACCCAGAACGGTTTTGAAGAAATCTGGCGTATCTTTGGGTAATACTGATGTGCGATAGCTGGGATTGTGACTTAATGCCCCATAGAAGACTTTACGACTTTTGACACCAATGGATTCATCTGCCCATTCTTCCATCAGCAAGCATTGGGCGCGTTGGTGGGGATCGGTGGGAATTAGGGGCTTGTCGGGATACTTGCGATCTAAGTACATCGCGATCGCAGTCGAATCAGCAATGACGGTATCTCCATCTTTGAGAACCGGGACTTGCCGTTGACCCGATAGGCGATACAAGTCTAGCTGTCCGATTCCGGGAGTAACTTCAATTTTGCGATAGGCTAGCCCTTTGTAATCTAGAATCAGCCGCACTTTTTCCGAAAACTGCGACATTTCAAATTGATACAGTTCCAACATGATTTATCTCCTTAGGGTTTAGTTTGATCGTTTGTCCTTTGTCCTTGGTGATTGCCTAAATTGAACCAATAACTCCGGACAAGAATGTGCAAAATACTAAGCCATTTGAGGTGTCAGGTTAAGTTCCAGCGCTTCGTTTGGCTGAGGATCAATCACCTGAGTGGATAGGTTGTGCTGTGCCAGTTGCGATCGCAACTCCTCCAGACTACCAACCTGATTCAACAGGAAATCTAACATTCCCTCGTACTGAACTCCACCTCCGGCGGCTGTGGGTAGAAACACTTGGGGTTGCACCCATTGTGCCAGTTGCAGTGCGGTACGATGCCCTTGGATAATCGGTCCCAGCACAGGTAATTCCAACGTCACCACGGGACTAATCACCACATCGATGGGAGCATACTCTTTTAACTGATCTGGTGGATACCCATGAGGTTCATAATAGAGACTTGTACCACTCTCTAACTGTTTGACCAGATAAGCGTTTTCCTGCAAAAAAGGACCAATCGGTGCCCCTGGTAAGGCGCGGATTTCAATTTGGTCAGCGAGGGTGAAGGTTTGACCAAAGGCTAACGGCGTCACCTGAGTATAGCCCAACTCTTTCACCACCGTTGCTGCATTCTCTGAACCCACGACGGGAATCGTTTTGTCCAGCTTTTCTAAGGTAGGTTTGTGGGCGTGATCATCGAGTCCCTGAGATAGCAGAATCAAGTCTATCTGATCAGGAAGTGCATCCAAGGCTGGAGGTTTGTCGCCTTTGAACAACCAGGGCATATTGCCAAAGATTAGGGAATCCACAAGCCAGGGATCAATCAGGATGTGTTTTTGCCCAAGTTCGAGTAGCCAGCTATTGGCGCCGAAGTAGGTTAGGTGCATGGCAGTCCGACTATAGTGTCATCTCTCCCAATTGTAAAGTTTCTTAAAGTTTCTGCCCGTTGTCTAGGGGGAGATGGGGGAGATGAGGGAGATGAGGGAGATGGGGAAGATGGGGAAGATGGGGAAGATGGGGGAGATGGGGAAGTTAACTCAAAACTCTACCTTACCTGTTCCCTGTTCCCTGTTCCCTGTTCCCTGTTCCCTGTTCCCTGTTCCCTGTTCCCTAACAAATGACAAATGACGAATGTTAGGGTAGAAACGAATACAGGGAAATCTACCAAAAGCTAGTCGGAACTGTTGAGCATTTAAACCCTACCGTAGGGTGGGCATTGCCCACCAAACCTAAGTCAGTATCATTCATCGATATCCAATGTCAATGCATGACAGCTTCCCGAAATTTCTATCCGAGAATTAATTAGCTGATTTTCCATGTCAACCCTAATCGAAAAATTACTTGCCGCCGGCTGGTGTTACGAAAGCAATCGACCCAGCCATAGTCATGAAAAGACCGAAATCTATAAAGATTGGGAGATTATTACCTATCCTGAATTAGCCTTACATTATCTGCCAACTGGAGAATATTTTATTGGTTCGACTAATCCCACCTTAGGGTCAAAAGTCTCCCAAGCTAAAATCGGCGTCATTAAGGCACTAATTGACTCTTCCGACTAAAATCACGCATTTGTAGTGGTATGGCACATCTAATTTGATCAATTAGGCTCATACCCAGCAACTGTAGGGGCGCAAAGCTTTGCGCCCGATTCAATGGTAAAATCTATTCCACTGACAAAGGACGAATTACACCTAATGAGAATTATAAGAGCCTTTAAAAATACGCTCTTGCTGTTCTGGCGTAATCCAAGTGGCTCTAGCAAATTGGGTTCTTGGTGGTATGAACTGACCTTGAACCGGGTTATATTCCATCACTTCTCCCGATTCAATTTCATACACCCAAGCATGGAGTTGTAATTTCCCAGCTTTGAGTCGAGACTGAATTACCGGATACGTGCGTAAATTTTCCAATTGGTTAAGAACATTCTCTTGAATAGACGCATTGAGCAGGTCTTTCCCTTCGTAGCTTTGGTAATGTTCCTTAATAATTCGCCGCGTCGCTTCCGCGTGTTTGAGCCATTCGTAAACCATTGGCATTTCCTCTTCCAGCTTGCTGAGTTTCAGTAAGCCTTTCATCGCACCACAATGGGAATGACCACAAACAATCACATCTTCAATCCCTAATGCATGAATCGCATACTCTACGGCTGCACCTTCTCCGCCGTTCGTCGCCCCATAAGGGGGGATAATATTACCCGCATTACGGATGATAAACATTTCACCCGGCTCAGTTTGGGTAATCAGATTGGGATCAATCCGAGAATCGGAGCAAGTAATAAACAGAACTCGCGGATGTTGTCCTTGAGAAAGTAACTCAAATAACTCTCGGTGCGCTGTAAAGTAATTGGTCTGGAACTCGTGTAGACCCTGGATTAACTGTTTCATCGATCAACTTTTCCACAAGACAAGGGGACATCATAGTCTATGATCCCACACAAGTGTACCAATTATCTTACTTATTACAACCTATTTAGGGTTGCTATAGTCGAAAGTCCAAGTAATATTGTTTACCGGAAAGCATCGAAACCATTGCATAGCCATGGTTTCAAGACTCAATTTCATCGAGTAAGTCGGTTGCGTCTTTCCAAGCCACCACTTTGCCATCTTTATACACTTTTGCAATGAAAGGAGCCTGATTTTCTGAAATGAATTTCAGCATGGATGGTAAGGCATCTCGAAAGGCGGTCGCTATTTCTTCTCCAGACAGTTTTTTAAAGACAGTTGTTTTTGGCTTGAGATTCATGCAGCAACAGGGCGACTCACACAGCGTATAGCTTCCTCGATTTTCTGGATTTCACATTCATAGTCATCGGCAAGCTGTTGGGAAGAATCACCAGCATAAAATCGTTCGCCAATGACATCTACAGGAATTCCTGTACCTGCAATGACCATTCTACCAAAGGCGACACGCGGGTCTATCACCACAAAACGTGGGTTATTTTCTTCTTGATTGCGGGTGAATGGGAATAGCTTGATGGCTAAACCTTTCTCATCGGCTTCGATTCTTTCTAAGTGGGTTTCTAATGCATTTTTCAGGATTCTTTTACCATCCTGTGAGGCATTAATTAGAGAGCCATAATGGTCAATGAATAAATCAACACCATCTGTATAAAATTCTTGATGTGCGAGAGAATGGGGGATATTAATTGTTTTGTTTATGTAATCTAATGCCACTCTGACTTTTGCTAAGTCGATGTGATGATGTTGGCGGATAGCTCTGAGAACATGAATTTCAATTAGGTTGATGAATGTCAGTATTAAGGGGTTTCTTTTCTCAATGTCAATGACGGGTTCAAATTGTTTATTGCCGTCTGTGACTTTGTATTTATAGCCGACTGTCCAAGACCGAATGGTTGAGTATGGTATATTCAGGTAGCGGGATGCGTCCCCAGCCGAGTAGGTGGGAATGTCGCGTGGATCTTTACCGCCATAAATATCAATCATTGTGATGTTGTTTAACCTCTATCTGTTATTATTTTAAGCCTAAATGCCTCTGTTTTATTAAATCCTTAAGGTAAAAATAGTCAGGACTTACACAGCTACGCTATCCATAGTGGTAATGGTGAGTTAAGCTAGGTTAGGTTAACACACCTGAAGGGGTGATATAGCCTTACCAAGGCAGGTTAGGATATTCCTACAGTTCTCTATTGCCTGTTATCAGGTCATTACTAGTGCAGCGGGCATAAAAATACTTGAGCAGCTTCGTAGATACGATTAAGCAGGGGGAGCAGAGGGAGCAGGGGAAGCGGGGGGAGATATTAGCTGTTCAGTTATTTCTGCCTTCTTGCACTAGGATTAACTGATGTCCTAACGTGTCTGCGTAGCGCTATACAGTAATCGAAATCAATACGAGACTCGCTAAAAAACTGTAACAAAAGCTACAAAATACCCCTTTTTTAGAGATGTGACCGTGGAACGTCTCCACAAACCGCTATTACGCTTACCGATGCTCTAGTAGAATTCAATTTTTCCCTACACCCCATAACCTGTCTGACCCTCAATTCCCTGGTCATCTGGTGAGATGAAAGTGAAGCCGAAAGCTTTCAAGAAGCTCGAACAGGCGCAAGATAATTATCCAATGGTTACAGATTGATTACTCTAATGGTAATAAAATTTCAAAGGTTGTCCCTTTCCCTAACTGTGAACGCATTAACAACTTTCCGTTATGTTTCTCGGTGACAATTTGATGAGTAATTGCTAACCCTAATCCTGTCCCTTTTCCGACTGGTTTAGTCGTAAAGAATGTCTCAAATATCCGCTCTTGAATATCGGGTGCTATTCCTGAACCATTATCACTAATTTTTACCAAAACCCAGTCCCTTTTATCCTGTTGCTCTAGGTGAGTGTTAATTTCAATCTGAGGCTGCCATGAGCCAGACCCATTCCCAGCTTTTTCTGCCTTTTCAGTCAGGGCATCAATAGCATTACTAATCAGATTCATAAAAACTTGGCTTAGTTGACCCGATGAACAATTAACCAATGGCAATTTGCCATAATTTTTAATGATATTAATTCCTTTTTTAAGTCGATTATTTAAAATAATTAATGTACTTTCAATGCACTCATGAATATTCGCAGGCTGATGTCTCGACTCATCCATGTGTGAGAAGTTTTGCAGACTACCAACAATTTTGGTTAATCGTTCTGAGCCTAATTGCATACTTTTCAGGATTTTCGGTAAATCCTCTAAGATAAAATCGAGTTCATAATCTTCTTTGAGTTGACTTAAATCTTCTGATGGCTGTGGAACTTCTGCGGCGTAGGCTGTCAAGAGTTCAATTAACTTGTCACAATAATCATCTAAGAATTCAAAATTTCCGGTAATACAACCGACTGGATTCTTAATTTCATGAGCAATCCCAGCAACCATTTGCCCCAAACTTGCCATTTTTTCGGTTTGAATCATTTGAGCTTGAGTTTGATCATGCAAAAGCTGGGTGGTGAGTTCCTGAATTTGCGACTGAGCCACGAGTAATTGATGCACATCTAGCAAGCGGTAGGTTCCTGACTCTAGTTCTACAATAATGGGTTCGTAAACAAATTTTGGTGTACGCTGAAGTGAACGACGAGCCGCATCAACTATTTTTGTATCTCCTCTGAGGATTAAAATATCTGCATTGACAAAGCGGTATAACGAGTGCAGCGGACGTTTTAAGAACAGTTCTAATCCATAAGGACTGCTCATTTGTTCTAAAAATTGCCTTCGGGAAATCATCCCGACAAGTTTTCTCTGTTGGGTGAGAATAACTCCGGGTAATAGAGGATTTAATTGGAACGATTGAGCCACGTCTCTACCGGGTTGAACTGATTCCACCTGAAAGTGATAGAGATTAAGTTCTCGGATGGTAGAATCCAACGTCAGATTAGCGGTCTCGGCTTGGGGCAAGACGCATAAGTCGGGGTAGTAGTCTTGAAGAGAAACCATAAACCTATAAATTTAAACCTCTATTTTTCATATAAACCCACAATCAACTATTTGTCTTATGGTTTGTAAAATGATTTAATAGTTGGTTGGTACGAAATATTCTAGAAAATGAAGATGCCCTGAAACGTTAATATCGTTTTAAGAAACGATTAAACTTTAATAAAGACCAAGTGAACACGGAAAATCGATCCAATTTAAGTAGAGAATCCCTGGTATAAACTAGAGACGGTTAAAGTTATCCGTCAAAATTAATGCCAATGGGTATGAACAACCACGCGATCGCGTCCGGCTGATTTAGCTTGATATAATGCAGCATCGGCGGCTGCGGTCAAGGTTGTTGGTGATCTGCGTGGATTAGGAATGGTACTGGCGACACCAAGACTCAAGGTAACGCAGTGACTCACAAAAGAGGTTGCATGGGGAATGTTTAAAGTCCGCACCGCTTCTGCAATCGCTTGAGCCACCTGAATTGCACCATCGAGAGGAGTCAGGGGTAAAATGACCACAAATTCTTCACCCCCATAACGCGCTACTAAATCGGCGGGACGCTTAACTTGACGTTGGATAGCCGATGCAACTTCTCGTAAACAGTCATCACCCGCCTGATGACCGTAAGTATCGTTGTAGTATTTAAAACAATCAACATCACACATAATTAGCGACAGCCAAGAGTTCCCCACACAATGTTGTTTCCAGCAGGTTTGTAAATAGTCATCAAATCGCCGGCGATTAGCAACCCCAGTCAAACCATCAGACTTGGCGAGTTCCTCTAGTTGCAGGTTGGCGACTTCTAACTCCTGATAAAGTTGCTTGAGTAACCGGGTGGCTAGTTCGTGAATATACAACTGAGCCACTAATAATTGATAGGCGTCTAATAGGCGGTAGGTTTGGGTGGTTAACTTCACAGCGATTGGTTCATAGAGTAAGGCTGAAGGACGTTCTAAACAATGGCGTGCTGCTGTAACAATTTGGGTATCCCCGGTTAAAACTAACACCTCAGTCTGGGCAAAACGATATAATGATTTGAGTGGTCGCCGCAAAAAGAGTTCCAGTCCATAGGGACTGCTCATCTGTTCCAGAAACCGTCGCCGCGAAAGTATACCCATAAATCTCCCCTGTTCAATTAAAATAACTCCTGGTAATACAGGGTTTTGTTGGAATATCTGAGCCACTTCCTCTCCAGGTTGAGACGCTTCAAATTGAAAATTATAGAGAGGTAATTCTTGCAGCGTCGCATTTACACTCAATTGTTTTATCTCTGGGTAAGATGTCTCAAGTTGCATAGATGGCTGTTGTATAGAATACATCGATGAATCCATAAGGGTTCTCTCTTCTCTCTAGCAACTGTTAAAAATAAAATTTTAACACCGATTCACAAATAGTTCGGATTTAAATTATACATTTTGGGGCAATAGATTTAAATTAAGTTAAGCAAATAAAACAAGGTTAAGATTGGGTTATTAAAAAGTAATCAATAGAAAGTTAAAAGGGTAGCAAGTAGGTTGGGTCGAGGTACGAGACCCAACGCAACAAACCTGAAAAGGGTAGAAGGGTAAGGTTTGTATGGCAGTGAACTACAGGTATGACGGATGAACGACACAACCGGGTTTAATTGTGTTGGGTTTCGGCGCGTCAACCCAACCGACAACAGTGAAAGCTTGACTAGGTTCCCCACAAACCAAATAGCCGGTGGGGATGTTAGCCTAGATCAACAATTGATCTTTCAAAAGGATTAGTTGTCCATTCATGTCGTCAGGAACCCCACGGCTATAAGCCGGAGGCATCGAAATTGCCTATACCTGACCAGCCTAAGACCTACGAGGTCTACGTTACGCCCAAGAGTTAAAGTTCCTACCTTGGGATGCGTTCGCGTAGCGTGCGCGTAGCGCGTAAGCCAGTCCCATGCTCTAGAACTCCAGCATTAAACAGGCTTATAGGGTTAAACCAGTGTGTTGGAGATAGTACCGAGGCGTAACATTGGCGAGGCTAACGTCACCCCTCCAAACGGGAGTTCGGGGCAACCATACCCCACCCATATCGTACAGGTTGAAAACACGAGTCTGTAATTGCCCAGACGAAAGGTGAACGCAATACATCGAACGAGGTAAGTAAATCCAAGGCGGTAGGGGTTTGTACAGACGTAGCATGCTACGTCTGTACAAATAATGCAGTTTTGTACACGGGAAATGGAGCCGATGCACTTCCCAAAAAGGAAGTCCTGTCGGACTGCTATTTATGTAAGGGAACGAATTCCTCCCCATACATAAATGACAGGGGTTTCCATTCGCCCCCTTACCAACCCCGATTTTCGATGAATAAAGTTGTCGTCGGTCTATCCGGTGGAGTTGATAGTTCAGTTGCCGCCGCTACCCTGTATCATCAAGGTTATGAAGTCGTTGGTCTAACCTTGTGGTTAATGAAAGGCAAGGGTCAATGCTGTTCTGAGGGAATGGTCGATGCGGCGTTTATTTGTGAGCAACTGGGCATTCCTCATCATATTGTGGATAGTCGTGAGGTTTTTCAGGCAAATATCGTCGATTATCTGGTTTCGGGGTATGAATCGGGAATCACGCCCTTGCCTTGTTCTCAGTGCAACAAAACGGTTAAATTTGGTCCGATGCTCGCTTATGCGCGGGAGACGTTAGGCATTGATAAAATTGCCACGGGTCACTATGCGCGGATTCGCTATGATGCAAAGAGCGATCGCTATCAGTTGCTGCGGGCAGTAGACTCGAATAAAGACCAGTCTTATTTCCTGTATGACTTAAGCCAAGACTTACTCGCCGCCTCGATATTTCCTTTAGGCGAACTCCAGAAGACGCAAACGCGACAGTTAGCGGCTGACTATCAACTCAAGACGGCACAGAAGCCAGAAAGTCAGGACTTGTGTTTGGTTGAGTCCCATGGTTCAATGCGGACGTTTCTGGATCAGTATATTTCCCAAACCACGGGAGATATTGTTGATACTAATGGTAAAGTCTTAGGTCAGCATCAAGGAATTCACCATTACACGATTGGACAACGCAAAGGACTCGGCATTGCTGCACCTGAACCGTTATACGTGGTGGCGATTGATGCAGGGGCGAATCGTGTTATTGTAGGCGATCGCGCTAGTGCAACTCAACCTGAGTGTACCGTGGGGCGAGTCAATTGGGTATCGATTCATCCGCCAACGACTCCAATTCAGGCGTCTGTGCAAGTCCGTTATCGCAGTCGTCCGGTGGATGTGACGGTTATTCCCCTAGACGGGAATCGGATGAAACTGATTTTTGATCAGCCGCAATTTAGCATTACTCCCGGACAAGCCGCCGTCTTATATGACGGGGAAATGCTGCTAGGCGGTGGAATTATTGAACGAAAGCAGGATGCAGTGTAGAGACGTGCCATGGCACGTCTGGGATATGGGGGGTTGTTCTGTAGGTAACTGTTTTGGCAATGGTTCAATCTGTCCATGAGTAGGCTGGGTTTCGTTCCTCAATCCAGCAAATTCTCTGAGGAGCGTAGCCTTAAACCAAGGGTACGGCAATGCCGTACCCCTACGGGAGAATTGATTGGGTAGGGACACGATACCATCGTGTCCTGATTTAGGCTATAGGCTCCATTGTCATCGGTAAAAACTATATCAGAGACAGGGTGCGATCGCGCTTTCTCTGATCTTGGTCTGAAAGGGTTAATGAAGAGGTTATAGGCAGGCACATTTTTCCATGGTGATAAGTATACCAGAAAATCGTGCGATCGCGTCCAAGAGGGAACAGGGAACAGTAAAGAATGTCCTAACCTGTCTTAGTACCGCTATAACTGGGTAAGCTGGACGAAGGACAAATGACATAAGACGAATGACATAAGACGAATGACATAAGATGAATAATTGCCCAGAACCCATAAAGCAGATTATTTTAGAGGTGCAGTTGACGCAATAAAGGAAAAGACATTGAGTAAGCATTCGGATGGAATCGCCCCTCATGGGGGTCAACTTATCAATCGCATTGCCTCAGAACAACAGCGATCTGAATTTTTAGAGAAAGCGGATTCCCTACCCAGGGTACAACTTGATGCCTGGGCAGCATCTGATCTAGACTTAATCGCGATCGGTGGATTTAGTCCCTTGACCGGGTTTATGGAGCAAGGGGATTATGAGTCAGTCGTGGATAATATGCGTCTGGCGAATGGTTTACCTTGGTCTATCCCAGTTACCCTATCCGTTAATGAGGACGTTGCTGAACCATTAAAGGAAGGCGACTTAGTGCGTCTGGATGACCAGGATGGGCGCTTTGTCGGCGTTTTAGAACTCACGCAAAAATATCGCTATGACAAAAAGCGGGAAGCGATGAATGTTTACCGCACCGATGAGGAAAAGCATCCGGGTGTCAAGGTGGTTTATAACCAAGGAGACGTGAATCTAGCCGGTCCAGTTTGGTTATTGCAACGGTATCCCCATCCTCTGTTTCCTAAGTATCAAATTGATCCGGCTCAATCTCGGACGTTGTTTAAAGAACGGGGATGGAAAACGGTGGTGGGTTTCCAAACCCGAAATCCCATCCACCGGGCGCATGAATATATTATTAAGTGTGCCTTGGAAATTGTTGATGGTTTATTCCTGCATCCCCTAGTTGGTGCAACCAAAAGCGATGATATCCCCGCTGATGTGCGGATGCGTTGCTATGAAATTATGATGGATAACTATTTCCCCCGAAACCAGGTAATTTTAGCGATTAACCCAGCCGCTATGCGCTATGCGGGTCCAAGGGAAGCGATTTTTCACGCGATCGTGCGTAAGAATTACGGTTGTACTCACTTTATTGTGGGGCGGGATCATGCAGGTGTGGGTGACTATTATGGAACCTACGATGCTCAGCATATCTTTGATGAGTTTGAGCCGGATGAATTGGGGATTATACCCCTGAAATTTGAACACGCCTTTTACTGCGAAGTGACGGAGACAATGGCAACAGCCAAGACAAGTCCCAGCACTCCAGATCAACGGATTCACTTATCGGGAACTAAGGTAAGGGAACTGTTGCGTAAAGGTGAGTTACCTCCGCCGCAGTTTTCTCGACCTTTAGTCGCGGCGGAATTGGCGAAGGCGATGAAGGTGGAAGATTAACATCTCCAAGTTCCTGAAGTTCCCCTAGCCAAAAACTCGAAACTGCCTCATCGTGAAACTTTCTGTGATGTTTTACCCCTTCTACTTGCGTACAATCGCTGAAATGTTGATTTAGCAGGGGTTTCAACCGATATCTTCTCTATATCTATTGCGAGAATAGCGCGATACGTTCCTTCGGAACAGGCTCCGCCAACGCGCTATTCTCGCAAAAATTACTTATGCCAGCCAGAGATCAAGTTCTCTTTTCCCATTCCATCAAAATAGTGTACAACCACTGCTCCACGCGATCGCCCATCGCCTGCGTCGAGTATTTGGCTTCGGCTTGTTGACGACAGGTATAGCGGTTAATCCTATCCAATCCGTTAATCGCCTCAACCAATCCCGCCACCGAATCCGGTTCTACCAAAAACCCCGTTTTCCCCTCCTCGACAATTTCCGCCGGTCCACCGCGACGGTAAGCAATCACAGGAACGCCACAGGCGAGGGCTTCTATCGCCACATTGCCAAAGGCTTCTACCCAACGCGGCGTCATTAATAATCCCCGACATCGCCGTAACTGTTCCTGCAACTCACTCGTCGAGAAAAACCCTAAATAATCAATCGGCGCCTCTGGGTAATCCCGCAAAATCTGTTGCCAATAGTCCTGATTTTGCAGCACTCCCATAATTTTCAGGGGAATCCCCGTCTTATGAGACGCCGCCACTGCATCCTCTAGCCCCTTTTCTGGGGCAATTCGCCCCACCCATCCGATCCATGGTTCGGGTTCTGGAAAAAAATTATAGCATGATATATCAATACCATTACCCAAACACCGACAGCGATCGCCAAATGTAAACGTAGCCGCCTGTGCATGAGAATGAAGCGCCACTGTACCCGGAAACGCCATCACCACTTTCTCAATAATCTCATCCATCGCATCGGAGATAGAACCCATACTCACCCAATGGGCAATGGGACGAGAAAAAAACGGCGTTACATAAAAGGGCAGCCAATCATACGCAAAATTAACAATTAAATCATAGTCGAATTGTACTTGTCGTGCGTAATCCCAAAATCCTGCCAAAACCGAAGCTGGGGGAATAATAATCGGTGTATCTCGTGCTTGCGTTTGAGCGCTGGTTTGCACAGTTCCCCCAATTTCCACGAGGGGCATACCCCAACCCGTAGACCCTTCCATTGCCACAATTTTAACCTGATGTCCGCGTCTGACTAAATCGCTAGCCACATTCCGCAACGTTAATTCAACACCGCCCGTCAATCCTGGACCCAAGGGACCCACGGGACTAGAAATGAGCAGTAATTTTAGAGAATGATCGTTCATTAAATTATGACTTATAAAATAACCCGTCAATTAGCAGTATAGGTTGAGCTAATCTAGAAATAGATTTATCAATAACTGCTCCACACAAGTTGACCTGCTTCATGGTTTTCGCTTAGTAAGTCTCGAAGCTTACGCGCCTAACAATGACTGTTACTGAGTTTAATTGAGCCATTATCGATACATAATATCTGGACTTCCTAAAATCAAAGCTGCCCGTAACTTTTCGGGACTATTCGCAATCTCATGTTTAGTTTGAGCCGAAATACTATCCCCTAATGTATTAAGCAGTTGACTCGCATCCACCGATTGATTATCACCCAAGCGTCCCTGGGCTATCGCCGTTGCCAAACTGACCCGTCGCAGCATCGCATCGGGGCTCAACCAAGCCTCTTGAGTATTTTTATAGCCCTCAGGCGTGGAACAGTTATAAAGCGGCATACTCAGTTGATTTAACATACCCGAAATTCGCTTTAAATTTGGCTCTTTTGTACCCGTCGCCCGGACAGCGGAAATAATATAGTCATAGGGTGTCTTAAATTTATGACCATAATCATTCGCTTGCCAAAACTCAGGACTTTGAAAAAGGGTGTCTAAGACAGCGCGAATATCCCCCTCTGTCTGCAAAAATTTCTTAGCCAGCCGCTTCACTAAACCGGAATGCGGGTCATCGGTGACAAAGTATTGGGCAAGTTTATAACTAATATAACGGGCAGTCGCTGGATGGCTAGCCAAACTATCGATCGCCTGTTCCACTTCCGCTACGCCACTGCCTTTAATCCGTTGACCTAGAAATAGTTTATCACTATAGTCATGGCGGTTTCTATCGAAATAAAAGCCATTGCTATCCCCCTTATTCTCATCCAAATCCAATCCCCATCCGGTTAGAATATGAGCCAAGGCAATTACATCATCCTGACTATAGCCGCCATCAACACCCAAAGTATGAAGTTCCATCAATTCACGGGCATAATTTTCATTAATACCGCGAAATCTCCCCTTTGCACCTGGACTATTGGGGGCAGTATTGCGCCAGTTATCTAAATAAACCAACATTGCCGGATGATGAACCGTTGCGGCTAGCAAATCCCGAAAACGACCCAACGCATAAGGTCGAATGGCTTGCTGTTCATAGACACCGATCCAGAATTTAATATCTCCTTTTCTGGCAAAAACATTAAAGTGATTAAACCAAAAGTTTACCATTACTTCTTGCAATTGCCGAGGACTGGCGATCGCACGAAGTAATCGCGCCTGTATTGCTTGCTGTAAGGGTTGTTTAGCTTTTTGGCGAGCTTGCTGACGTTCCTCCTCTGAACGCTGTTTTTGGCGGCGAGGTTTATACTGTCTGAGTAATTGAACTGGAGTCAGTTTTAGAGTACGCCATTGATTGAGTTGGCGAGTTATTTGGGGAGATTCGGGAATGGAGTCTGGCGAAAGTTGAGATTGAATATAAGCCTCAATCCCCATCGATTGGATTTGTTCAATATCACCGGGACGAAAACCAAAACTGAGACGATTTAGAATATGGAGGGATTTCGTCATTTGTCAAAGAAAAGGGAATAGGGAACAGGGAACAGGGAACAGGGAACAGGGAATCCGTAATAGGCAATACATAATTTAGAGGGGTTGGTTTAGTGACATTAGGACGAAAAATAACGATATGATCATTCAATCTTCCCCATCTCCCCCAGCTCCCCCAGCTCCCCCAGCTTCCCCAGCTTCCCCAGCTCCCCCAGCTTCCCCAGCTCCCCCAGCTCCCCCAGCTCCCCCAGCTCCCCCAGCTCCCCCAGCTCCCTCAGCTTCCCCAGCTCCCCCAGCTCCCCCAGCTTCCCCAGCTCCCCCAGCTCCCCAGCTCCCCATCTCCCCCTATGAAGCTACACGATTATTCTCCAATGCCACAAAATTATCCACTGGGCGCACTTGTTGCAGCAGATTTTGTAAATTTTCCCCTTCAATCACCTCCGTTGCTAATATCTGTTGTGCAATTTGTTCGAGTAAATCGCGATTGTGATTGAGAATCGCTAAGGCTTTCTGATGAGAGGTTTCCACAATTTCTCGCACTTCCACATCAATCGCTTTTGCCGTTTCATCACTCACACTCCGGCGTATATTCCCGCCACTATTGCCCAGAAAACTATTGCCTTGAGCCTGATTATACGCCAAAGGACCCAACACTTTACTCATGCCATAAGTCGTGACCATGCGTTCAGCTAACTCTGTGGCGCGTTGCAAATCATTCGCCGCCCCTGTGGTGATATTACCAAAGACAATTTCTTCCGCGGCGCGTCCTCCTAATAGGGTGGCAATATCGCCGCGAAGTTCCACTTCATTCATCAAAAAACGGTCTTCTGTGGGGAGTTGCAGTGTGTATCCCAACGCAGACATTCCCCGTGGCACAATGGAAATTTTCGCGACTTTACCACTTCCTGGCATTAACGCACCCACTAAAGCATGACCAACTTCGTGATAGGCGACAATCTTTTTCTCGACATCGCTGAGAACCCGGCTTTTCTTCTCTAACCCCGCCACGACTCGTTCAATGGCTTCAGCAAAGTCGGCTTGAGCAATGGTTTCCTGTCGCTTACGGGCGGCTAATAAGGCGGCTTCATTGACTAGATTGGCTAAATCAGCCCCAGCAAACCCAGGAGTCCGAGTTGCGATCGCGTGCAGATCCACATCCTCGCCCAATTTGACTTTCTGGGCATAAATGCTTAAAATTTCTTTACGTCCAGCTAAATCAGGACGGTCAACCAATACCTGACGGTCAAAGCGTCCTGGACGTAACAAGGCGCGGTCTAAGCTTTCGGGGCGGTTCGTCGCCGCTAGGACAATCACCGTCGCATCTCCAGCCGCAAATCCATCCATTTCTGTAAGCAACTGGTTCAGCGTTTGTTCCCGTTCATCATTTCCGCCACTGTGGAAATTCCCACTACTCCGAGATTTGCCGATCGCATCCAATTCATCAATAAAGATAATACAGGGTGCCTTCTTTTTTGCCTGATCAAACAAATCCCGCACCCGCGCCGCACCCGTACCCACAAATAGTTCCACAAACTCCGAAGCGGAAATACTAAAGAAGGGAACCTCGGCTTCCCCAGCTACCGCTTTTGCCAAGAGTGTCTTCCCCGTTCCTGGAGGTCCCACTAGCAGTACCCCTTTAGGGATTCGCGCCCCAATTGCGGTAAAGCGATCGGGGTTTTGCAGGAATTCGACAATTTCCACTAATTCTGTCTTGGCTTCCTCCGCCCCGGCGACATTAGCAAAGGTAATTTTAGCCGATTCTCCTTCTACATAAACCTTTGCCTTACTTTTACTAAACGAAAGCGCACCTTCAGCATCTCTGTCATTGCGGCGTAGGAAAAACTGAAAGGCGGCGACGAGGATTAGCGGCGGAACCACCCAACTTAACAGACTCAGTAACCAACCATTTTTGGGAGGAGGCGCAGCAAAAAATTCAATCTCCTGTTCCTGAAGCGTGTTCACCAAGTCTGGATCATAAACCCGGAGTGTGGCATAGATTTGTCCTTGTTGCTCATCCGGGTTGAGCAGTTCATCGGTTGGGTTGAGCGGATCATCAGATGGTGAATTTAACGGATTGTTGGGTGTATCCAGATCCGGTTCTACTTCTGTGTCTAGGGGCGGTTCTGGCGTTTCCAGCAAGTCTTGAGTGGCTTGGAGAGGATCTTGAGTGGCTTGCAGCAAGTCTTGAGTCGCCTTCAGGGGATCTTGAGTGGGCTTAAGCTGAAAAATCACTTGGTCTTCCCCCACCGAAACCCGTGTGACTTTACCGTCGTCCAGTTGGTCGAGAAATTTGCTATAGGGTACTAGGGGAAACCGAGGAGATTTGGGTACAAACAAGTACCCCAGTAAGGATACACTCGCCAGAATCAATAGAATAAGACCAATCTGGCGACCGTGGGGCGATTTCGGTTTGTCTTTAATACTCATACATTTGTTATCTGCACGCTTGATGCCGTGGGCTTGGGTGGATGGGAGAATTCCTATTTTTAGGGTAACAAGTTAGCACTCCCTAGCCTAAAGAGGTGGGCATTCTTCATTCACCAGGAGCCGGAGCCTTCACTTGGGAAAGAGAACATGGTTTTACCTCGTCCGGGATGTGAGCCTTCCCCTCCAGAAGCCCAGTTTAGGCAATGCGAATTTGATACAAACCTTACAACCTTTTGTCCTCTGTCTTCTGCCTTTTTGGACTAACGCTCATATTCCACATAATCCACTTGTCTATCATCAAGAGGAGGCGGTATTACTTCAGTGCGCCGCCTAGCTGAGGGGGCATAAGGAAGCGCATTGTAGGGATGGGGGACAACGTAAGTCGTCCGAGGTGGACGGGGTTGTTGTTGTCGCGACAGCACTGCTAATAATCCCACAACGACAACACCACCACTAATCGTTACCGCCATACCACCCAATCCCCAAACCAAGCCGGAAATAATCGAATTATCTTGCTCAGACTGCTGCACAGGAGTTACAGGGGGCGCTGCTTCAATCCGAGGGGGTATGAAACTATTGGGATTATTGGGATTAGTTTGTCCCATAAGATTGTCAATCAACGCTTGCTGGTTTTGCACTTGAGCTTTTAGCTGTTCCGTTTCAGCGCGTTGCTGTTCCAGCATACCTTTCAAGCGTTCTACTGTAACCTGTTGCTGTTCAAAATCATTACCGGCAAAACCCGGTGTCGTCTGAACTGGCATTTGCGGGTTCTGCCCATAAGCCGGATTATAGGGATTATAAGGATTGCTCTGTGGAAGTTGAGCGGTTTGAGAGGGAGGGGCATTGGTAATGCCAAGACTATCTCCGCCTTTCATCATAAACAGAACCGCTACCCCCGCAAAGGCAGCCCCTGTTAGGAATGCCATACCATCACTCATCACTCTTACCTCACATTTAAAACTGAACTACCACTCATTGTTACTGATACAGGCTGACTGCCGTTGGTGAGACTTGACTCCTTATGAGTTTATACGTCATTGAGTCTATTGGGGGGGTTCTCTAGCTGTTGTCCGTTTTCTAATTGAAAACGAGAAAGGCTCAATTGTCCATCCCCAAGGATTTTAAAACGTTTCTAGGCAGTATCACCAGGGTTATAAGAATTTCTATAGTTCCTGATATTGGTATCAATTTAAACCCAAATGCTCGGAATTGACAGACAGGTTTCGCCCTCACCCCTATCCCCTCTGCCAAGCCTGGGAGGGGGGATAGAATTTTTCCAGGTGGGTATTTTAAGCTACCTTAGGTCTAGAATTCAAGGTAAATCTACTCTACTATAGCCGCACAATCCGGATTGTGCTTCGATTCTAGACCATCTCGCTCTCCTGCGATCGCGCTTTCCCTATCACTTCATCGAAAGCTAGGGTAGGTAAGGGATAGGGAAAAATTTTTCGAGATGAGCGATCGCGGACACCTTAGCCGTTTTCTCAACCTATGACAACTTGATCCCATGAGCAGTGATTCATAATAATCACTAATCTAAAGCAGACGATGATCCCCTGTCTGTGGGAGAATAGAACAGGACTGACGCTTGCTTCATGCTTTATCGGATCAATAGCCAATATTAGCCTTCTTGCGGGTATGGGTTGTGCGTCAGGTATCAAAACAGCCGACTTAAAAAGCCACATCTACTGCTGCTCACTACACAATTAATCTATGTCCACAGCCCCCAAAATTATCTCACAAAATCGATGCTTCGGTGGTACAGTTGGCTTTTACTCCCATCACTCTCAAACCTGCAACAGTAAAATGCGGTTTGCTGTTTACCAACCGCCTCAAGCCAAATCAGAACGAGTCCCCGTTCTTTATTTCCTTTCTGGCTTAACCTGTACTGAAGAAAATTTTATGGCAAAAGCGGGGGCGCAGAAGTTTGCGGCGAAGTACGGATTAATGCTGGTGACACCGGATACCAGTCCCCGCGATACCGGAATTCCCGGAGAAAATGACGACTGGGATTTCGGTACAGGCGCGGGTTTTTACGTCGATGCGACAGCAGAACCCTGGTCAGACCATTATCAAATGTATAGCTATGTCGTTGAGGAATTACCAGCAATTATTGCCCAACATTTCCCGGCTCAAATTGATCATCAGGGCATTTTTGGTCATTCCATGGGGGGTCATGGGGCGCTGATTTGTGCCTTAAGAAACCCTGAGCAATATACCTCTGTTTCGGCTTTAGCTCCCATTGCCGCACCAACACAATGTCCTTGGGGACAAAAAGCATTTACAAATTATTTGGGTGAGGATGAGGAAAGTTGGGACATCTATGATGCTAGCGAATTAGTGTTAACTGTGGGATATAAGCGTCCAATTCTTATTGATCAAGGGACAGCCGATCCTTTTTTAGAAAAGCAGCAATTGCTTCCTGGTATCTTTGCCCAAGCTTGTGAAAAAGCCGGAGTTCCTTTAACATTACGCTTCCAGGAAGGGTATAATCACAGCTATTATTTCATTTCCTCGTTTGTTGAAGACCATATTCGCCATCATGCAGCGGCGTTAAAGCTAGAAGATTAAGATATGTACGATGCTTTTGGTTAAAGGAAAGACCCCTCCCTAACCCTCCCCTGCAAGGGGAGGGAACCGGAATATATTTGTTATTTGGAGGTGCTTTCCAACTCCCCCTTCCGTATAAAAAAGCGAAGCATTCCCTCCCTATCAACGAACCCTCTATTACGTCTACAAAAACCCAGCGAATCCAGCCGTTCAAGCTGTCTTAGGTTACGCAAATTCACCCCAGTTTATGCCGTCTTCAACGGTGCAACCACCCTAACCATCGTTTTTGGTTGAAGTGAAATTCCCAAAACTCCACTAATTTATAATAATTGTGTCAGCGTTGCTGATTCATACTCTCTATCTTCATATCGCTGAAGCAGACTCTCTTCAATTCCCAGCCGTTGAGCAAGTTCTTTTTGGCTAATTTTAGCCGCAATACGGGCTTGAATCACAATGCGGGGAAGCTGAGCAAGAGAACCGATTTCAAAAATGATTGGCTCGCTCTCATCCCGATTAATTAGAGCTTCATACTCCTGCATCTGGGCGGTAAAGTCATCGATCAGACTTTGGACTCCATCGACATTAAGTTGCCACATAATAGGATTAGTGTTCTTCAATTCATTATCCGGGGCATTTAACAGTGCTAACGCCCGTTCAAATCCCTGAATACGCTCTTGAGTTACTTGGTACTCTAAATCATTTAAAATCATGGTTCCCACTTTTCCACAACCCTTGATCGGGGCGGGTTTAGTCGCATCTGGGTGAGGTAAAAAACGATAATCGTAAAACCCGCCCCTACAGTCTATCCAACCCTATTGGACTGACACAGCTAAAATTGTAGGATAGATTTTACGATTTGATGGGCGCACGCTATGCGCCCCTACAGTTTCTGGATGTAATTCTAATTCACCAATTAAGGTGTGTCACGTCAGTATTCTCCCTTCCCTATTGCCTGACGAATAACTAATGACAAATAACAAATGACGAATGACCAATGACAAAATCACACAACATTGGCAGGTTCGACTTGTGCCAAAAACTGGAACGCCTTAGCAATATAAGCCGCACACTGTTTAGGAGACGTATCATAAAAAGCCCGCCAAGCGGCTGCCTTATATTCGTCATATTTATCGGCTCGTTCTGGATATCGCTCCAACCAGCCTAAACGTACCGCATGACCAATTAAAACATCCAGGACAATGTATTCTTCAATTTCCAACTCTGGATTCCGTTCCAATATCGCGGCTAATTCCACAAGTGCCTCAATATTCACTTGTCGATAGGTTGGCACTTGAATTTTATTGAGTAAATGCTCAACCCGCAGAGCAAAATTCTTTTCCCCAGGTGTCATTTCTGAGAGCAGCGGTTGACTATCCAGTCGATTGCGACGCTCTAATTTATCGCCAATCACCAAACCCTTACAATGTTTCATCACTTGCCAGACTTTCGGATAAAAGTCTTTCGGAACCCGACCTGCACTACCATCCATTTGCCGTTTTCTCAGCCAATTTCCCGCCGTTGCTAGGTCTTCGTCGATATAGATTTGCTCCTCTGGCAATATCACCCAATTAATCGCATATTGCGGTTGTTTAACATGCAGCGATTCTTGTTGGCGTAATTTTTGGTTAACGCCTTCATACCCTGCCAAACAGGAACGCAGTCGCATTTTAATGTCAAAGGGACTTAAGCGCATCAATGCTTCATAGGCTTCATCCTGAGTCACACCTAATTCAGCCGCTAATTCACTCGTCAACAGCAGGATTAAATACCCAACTCGCAGTGTGAGTAAGCCATCAACCAGATGCGGTTCGGATTTAATCAGAATACTCAAGTAAATCAGGATTTCCTGAGTTAAAACGCGATCGCGAATATCTTCTCGGCAAAATTCGTCAATCTTTGCCCGGAGTTCCAGATGAGACATTGGGTTTTTAATTAGAGAAGCCTCACTGTAAGCTTTGCCAACAGTAATCTGTTTCCCGCGCACTAGAATATCTGTTACCGCATCGGACAAACTAATTTCGACTTTATTCAGTAACCCCGCCGCTTGACGAATCACACCCCAGTAAGGCGATGCTCCTTCACTACTGGCTCTGGTATACACTTCATTCAGCAAATCCGCCACCGTCACCACTCGTTGAGGTTGACCAAATCCTGTATCAAAATCCAGCCCCCGCAAGTTTTTCAGAGTGCGTAATAATTCAATTTGCTCATAAAAATTTTCTGAATGCCGCAAACTATCGAGCAAGGGTTGGAGATTCGTTTCGCATTCCAGCAAGAATTCCTGCGTATGACTTAACGGACCATTTTTTCGCGGATGATTCCTCAGGTAATACTCAGGCGGTGCTGCATCTTGAACCGCAGAGTCGCTAAACTCAAACCCTTGCAGCGTATCAATGCGTTCAACGCCTGCTGTGAGCATTAACTGATTTAAACGCCCTAACTTGACCCGCACCCCATTACAGAATCCCTCTTGCAATTCTTGGATTAATTCCAGTAAAGCGGAACCCTGAAGTTGCTCTTGTCTCGGATGACTGGTTTCTTCTGCCGTCTGCACCATCTGATGCGTTAACAGCAGCGTCACCGTTGGACGTCCCAACTCACCCCAATGGCGTTGAATATACGTCAGTTCACTTTTAATTTGAGCCACCAGGAAATGATAATCCAGGGTTAAATAAAACTGTTGCTGGTCTAAAAACGCCGGCAAAAATACAATCGTTTCTTGCCCGAAGCGAAAAATACGAGATGTGGTCAAACTTCGCAGGCGTCGAATCGGGCGTCCGGTTAATCCCAAAGCGTCACACCGTCCAATTTGGGCATACAATCGGGATAAATCAGTCGCCTGACGCACTTGCACAGGATCGACTTGTTTGGGGGTCTGGGTGGCAATCCCATAAGCAGCCAGTTGCGCCTGTAATGCTTCATCCTCTGCCAACAGCGCAATTTGTACCACCGGATCTTGATGACGCCCTACGCAAAAATGACGCCCTAAGGGGTCAACATCTCCCCGCGTAATTAATTCCTCATGAAGCATTTGGGCAAACAGATACAAACTCTGCGCCCAGACAAGCGGCAAATTTTCATTGGGTTTGCGATTCTGGGAACGGGGAGAAGCGCGTTCGGCTTCAATTTTGTCCTCGGGAACGTAATACACTTCCGGTAATAAGCGCATCCCATCTCGCTCAACCAACAACGTATCCAAACGCCCCAGATAATTCCGCGCCCGTTCAACGTCTCCCCGAAACCAGCCATCTAGGGCTAAGTAGGTAAAAAATAGGGGCCACTCGCATTCAATATGTTCAAATTGTTGCAGTTCCCAGGGTTCATAATGCAAGCGGGTGGTATCTTCGAGTACGGTTTGATGTCCATCTCGCAGGAACCGCTTACACCCGTAGAGTCCTTGTAATTTATCGACTATTTTCTGACGAGTTCTATCCAGCAGTTCCACATCTTCAATGGCAAATGCCGGGAACCCAATCACACTTAACAGCGCCGCATCAGTTTCTTTGGAACTTGATTCCCGTGGTAATAGGGATTCTAACGTAATCCGCGATCGCGCAATTTCATCGGGGAGAACGTGAATCACGGAAGCTTGAGACCCCCGCACACCAAATAAATCGAGTCCGTTAATCGCCTCTAATGCGGCTTTTGCCATACCGACGGAACTGGCGTTGAGTTCCGGATTACCGTGATTAACTTTATTTCCCCGTTCCCAAATTCCGTAATCCGGTGTGCGATAGGTACGACCAATGTAATACACCAGATTCTGAATGAAATTCACTTCAGCAATGGTGTAAACAATGTGTAACCCTGATGCGGTCATCTGAGCCAGCATCAACAGGAATAGGGAGGTAGCATCAAGCTGCAAATGACCCCACTCATCATCCCCGACGACTACATCGCCAGTGCTGGTATCGTACTTGGCGTGCAGTGCGTCTAGCAGAGATTGGTTGTCTTTGAACCGTTCCACTTTGGCGGCTTGCCGCATCATACAAAACAGCAGCCCCCGCATCAGTTTGACCACACTTTGTTCCAGTTCAAAGGTGCGCCCACTATCGGCGTCAAGTTTGCGGTACGCTAAGGCTAATCCCCAAACCGCCAAAATGCTGTAAACGTTATCCCTAACCCAGGCATCGGTGTAGTCACCATGGGCGTTGACGGCTGTACTGGCAGGTAATAATCCGGTAATTGGATTTTGGCGATCAAGAATAATCCGAATCTGCTGGTAATAATCGTTGAGTCGAGCGGGCAGTTGAGTGGCGGTGATAGACATCCCTTAATCAAACTTTAAACAAAATTTATTTTTCCGGAGTCGTTCGTTAAAGCTGCTAATGAGTAATTTTCCTTAGTATTCCGGACATAATATTCACCTATCTTTCCGTCACCTTGACCCAATTCTTGTCGTTTTGCCAACAATTCGTTACATTAATTTACATAATGTAACTAAAACAACGAAGTTATGGACGAGCAACAGCAAAAAGAAGCCAAATTTGGGTTCACGGCGAACGCGGAGAATTGGAATGGTCGTTTAGCGATGATTGGTTTTGTTGCCGCGTTGATTACGGAATATGTTTCCGGTCAAGGTGTGTTACATTTCTGGGGACTTCTGTAATACGGCATCGTACAGTCTTAACCAGAATGGCACTGACTGGTATGCTGGTGGGTTGAGCGGAGTCGAAACCCACGATGGCGGCGTGACCCAGCTAAAATTGTGGATTAGATTTTACCATTGAATCGGGCGCAAGTCTTTGCGCCCCTACGGTTTCGGGTCTCCCATTCTAATTCATCAAATAAGGTGGGCCATGCCACTACGGTATATCAAGGGTTTCGGCGACCCAAAATGCACGCTTTTCAGCACCCTGGGTCTTAAGCAATACCTGTCGGAATTCTACCAAAATTGTTAGTGTTTCGCTTTCCCCCACCTAAATCTTGTGATTTTAGATGGGGACTGCGCTCAACTTTTGTTCAATCCGATGAACCCCAGCTTTCTGGTATTGTCCTAGTCCTAGCGGATATACTCCTTGAGAATACTGTTGCGATTAGGATGGCGTAGTTTCCGCAGGGCTTTTGCCTCGATTTGGCGAATGCGTTCGCGGGTCACGGCAAAGATTTGACCGATTTCTTCTAGGGTTTTCATCCGTCCATCATCTAACCCATAGCGCAACCGGAGTACGTCTCGTTCGCGGGGGCTTAAGGTATCCAGGACGCTTTCTAAGTCTTCCCGCAGCAGATTTTTGGATACTTGGTCTTCTGGCGTTTCACCATCGGCTTCGATGAAGTCACCCAGGCGAGAGTCTTCTTCTTTACCAATTGGTGTTTCTAGGGAGATGGGAAGTTGGGCAGATTTGGCAATAAATCGCAGCTTCTCGATGGTCATTTCCATGCGATCGGCAATTTCTTCTTCCGTGGGTTTGCGACCCAATTCTTGAGAGAGGATTTTGGTGGTCTTTTTGATCCGGGAGATGGTTTCGTAAAGGTGAACGGGGAGGCGAATGGTACGAGATTGATCCGCGATCGCACGAGTGATGGCTTGTCGAATCCACCATGTCGCGTAGGTGGAGAATTTGTATCCTTTCTCGTGGTCGAACTTTTCCGCCGCCCGGATCAGTCCTAAAGATCCTTCTTGAATCAGGTCTTGAAACGACAGACCCCGATTCATGTATTTCTTGGCAATGGACACAACTAGACGCAGGTTAGACTGCACCATTTTCTCTTTTGCCCGCCGACCCAGGAAAAGGCGTTTGCGAAAGGCGGGAAGTTCCATTTCTACCTCCTTTGCCCATTCTCCTTCCTTCGGTTCTCGCTCGAGCTGATCATACAAGCGATCGCGAATACGTTCTAACTCTAACAAGTCAGCAATTTTACGCGCCAGTTCAATTTCTTCATCAGCGCGTAATAGCCGAATTCGACCAATTTCTTGTAGGTAGAGGCGAATGGAATCTTCGGTATAGTGCTTCTTTTTCGCTTGTGTGCGACGGCGGGTAGAACGCACCTTACCAGGCTTACCATCTGCCTCCTCCGGGGGTTGAACGGCTTCCGAGTTTACGTCCGCCATATCATCTTGAGTGGCGTCATCCTCTAGCAAGAATTCAAACTCGCTTTGAGGCTGAGAAATTGTTGCAAGTACGTCGTGTGCCTGGGTCATGCCTTTTTCCTCATGCTCCTTCAGTTAAAGACCAGTAGATGTCTAATAATCTACTTAAAAGTTGAGCCAGCGATTTCATCTTACCTTTTGCATTCTAATCGGTTATTGAATTGTTGAGCCTGAGAAACTCAGATGAAATTTATTCCTCTTAACTCAATAGGGATATGAATGCCGGGTAAAGTAATTTTCCATCCTGGCGGCTGTTGAGACTTTTTGATTCTAGCTTTAATTCAAAAAACTTGTTCGCGCTTTTGGGCAACTTAGATTGGCTGATAATCTTCAGCGGTTAAGAGCTTTTGCGCGAAATCGAAATGAATGTTTGCCTAAAGAATGAAACCATTATAGATTGTCTTTCCTCGATTTGCATGGGCCAATGAATTGAGGGACTAAAGTTTAACTTGATGGAAGTACGCGAATAGAGTCGTAAGCTTTACTGTTACGCTGGAGAAAGCCATCGGAACTGAATCCGCCTGCTTGATGTCTCCCGGTTATGTCAATCCTTCTTTAATGTACTCTGGGACTCGACTGGTTCGTCCCGGACAAATCGCTGAAATGTGATCAGCCATTTTAATGAAGTTAGCTGACACTTCAACAGCCTTAGTTTCTCTAGAGTTCATGAAACACCCTATTTTAGTACAAACGTTCTGTTCTGTATTGAGAGAATTCTTCTTCTTTGACTACGTTAGCGAAGTTCAGCGTACATGCAACAAGTTTTTTGAGGGTAGAGGTAATGCATAAGTCACGAAGGCTCGATGGTGTGTAAAACATTTGTTTTAGCACACAATAGGAGTAGTTGTGTTTAAAATCTGAATAAAATTCGCCGAGACGGTTACAATACGTAACGCTTGTGTCATCTTGTGTAAACTGGCAGTCGGAGATGGAGATAAGGCAGAGGGGAGACAGTAGAGGGGAGATCTAACTCATTTAACTCTATATATAGTTGAAATAATGCCAGTTTTTGGCTGATGCCACTCTACAGATAGCGCTAACGAGAACTGAGTTCGCAGTCAGAATGCCTTATTTGAGTTGCCAGAGTTGGTCAATGGTCACAAAGTTAAATCCTTGATTCAGTAGGATTGGGATTAACACGGCTGTGGTTTGGGTAACATCTTCTCCTCCACAGTAACCATCATGCAAGACCAGGAGTGATCCATTCTGTACTTGCTGTAGGACTCGCCGGACAACGACTGAAGTCCCAGGACGTACCCAGTCTTCTGGTACAACACTCCACATCACAGGTCGGTAATGCCATTGGTGTAATAATCTGAGAGTCTGGGGAGTAAACAACCCATTCGGTGGGCGAACATCCCGCAGGCGATCGGAGTTCAGTCCACAAGCTTGGGTAATTGTTGCTTGGGTTTTTTCTAAACTTTGCTTGAGCGTATCTGGTGTCAGCAAAGGGAAAGAGTGGTGATGATAGCCGTGCAATCCAATCCAATGACCCTGGGCGTACACTTCGCGAGCAACGGTTGGGGCTGATTGAACGCAAGTCCCTAACCAAAAAAAACTAGCTTTGATATCGTAGCGCTCTAGGACTTGCAGAAGATGGGGGGTGTACTGAGGGTGAGGACCATCATCAAACGTGAGCGCAATGGTTCGCGACTGGGGTGAACCTGACCAAAGACAATCAGGAAAGACAGTTTTCAGAATTGGGTACAGCAGGGGATAGAGGGGGGCAAACTGCATAGGGTAGGAGGGGGAGCTGGGGGAGCCAATGTAGAGACGTGCCATGGCACGTCTGGGAGATGGGAATACAGTCGATTCTGTAGGGGCGGGTTTTACCCATAACGTTTTGGCACAAACCGATAACTGAACTAAACCCGCCCTTGTCCGGATTCAGGGGACGCAAAAATTAAGGTCAAAACTCAAAACTCAAAACTCAAAACTCAACACTCAAAACTTAAGTCATCCAGGGTCAGTTGACCGTCAAAGGCATAGAATGTAATGCGAGAGATATTCGGCGCATTAATCTGTAGCTGGGTATTGGGAGGTGTAGATGAATCTGATCCAGCTAAATTGGGTTGAGTCGTCACCTGATCAATAAGCATACCTTGGGAGTCGTAAGCAGACATGATCGTTCGCTGGGAACTGGTGACGTAGCAGCAGAACCGAGCAATCGGCTGCAAAAACGTTGCTTCTAGCCAACCGCTTTTAGGTGCCGCCATGAGTACGATTGTACCGGAGCGGGGAGGATAGGCAGGGTTTGATGGCTGTAGAGCGATCGCGTTTTTAAATGTCACTCCAAACTGGTGAAATTGATGCTCTACCACTTCAAAACAGGTTAAAGCTTCCAAATTAAGGCAGACACTCTTCGGTCTTATCACGAGTAAACTCGACTCATATTCAGCTATATCCCAGGCAGGAGAAGCGATCGCCGCTTGCGACTTGATGAAGTTATCATCTATAATTTCCTGTAACTGTAAATTGCATTGCATTGTTATAACAGATTTTAAACAACAAATAAATAAATTGATGAGATCGAACACCGGAAAGCTTATAACTCTATAAGCCTAGAAAAAATGTCAAGTTTTAGGTTTCAAGCACCGCTCAAATCTCCTGCTCTCAAAATCACCAGATATCTCCGCTCTGCTTGCAAATCACGTCTACAGGCGGGTTATGCTCAAATTGAAACTCAGCCGCAATGATGCTCCCTGAAACCGTCTCACTCAAAACTACAAGTGTTTTTTAGGTGATTACTGATATGAGTTTGTACCCTTTTGTGTGTAAACGTCCACTCACATAAAATCCTCCGATGAAATAATATTGAGAAAAGTTCCCTCAGTTCAAAACTTATGATTTTAACGCCTTTCTCAAAGATTGACTCACGTTGACCTAGGATTCCGGGTTAAGGGAATCAACTTAAAGTCAGAGGCTCTCGACCCTAGAATCAGGGATGATAGCAATAGCGATAAAGTTGAGATATGATTGAACCCAACGGTTTTAAACAGCACTCCTTAGTGACCTCACTGGGACGCATGACATACTACACGGCTGACGACATGCCGTGGCAAAGCCCAGAAACCCCTGAGCCAGAAGAACGACCAACATTAGTCTTTTTGCATGGCTTTGGGGGTGGGTCATCAGCGTATGAGTGGTCAAAGGTCTATCCGGCATTTGCCAGTGAGTATCGAATTTTAGCCCCTGACCTCATCGGTTGGGGTCGTTCAGAGCATCCTGAACGCAATTATCAGATTGATGACTACATCACCACGATTAATGAATTCCTAGAGCAAACCTGTCCTCAAGGAACACCAGTGGTTGCTTCGTCTCTAACCGCCGCTTTGACAATCCGAGCCGCGATCGCACGTCCTGAACTGTTTAAGTCTTTGATTCTCACCACTCCATCAGGACTCTCTGATTTCGGGGAAGACTACACACGTAGCTTTTTTGCCCAGTTAATCAGCACACCGATTCTGGATCGCATCCTCTACAGCACTGGCGTCGCCACTGAAGGCGGTATCCGCAGTTTCTTGGAAAGTCGGCAATTTGCTCGTTCCAGCCGAATTTACTCAGAAATTGTGGATGCTTATTTAGCCTCAGCTCAACAACCAAATGCTGAATATGCAGCGCTGTCGTTTGTGCGGGGAGACTTGTGCTTTGACTTATCGCTGTACATTACTCAACTGACCACTCCCACAGCAATTATCTGGGGACAGAAATCGGAATTTACCAGCCCAGAAATCGGCAAGCGACTGGCGGCTCTCAATCCGAAAGCCGTTCAAGTCTTTCAAACCCTTGAGGATGTTGGATTGACTCCTCAGCTCGAATTACCAGCCGTCACGATTGGTTTAATCCGAAAGTATTTGAAGATGCTGAATTCAGAGGAAATGATAGGCGATTAAGAGTTTGTCATTGGTCATTTGTCATTGGTTATTTGTCATTGGTCCTTAAGGCTAAACTTACCTATCCAAACATTGTCAGGAATCAAGAAACAGTTGTTTATCCTATTTCCTGTTCCTTGTCCCTGTTCACTGTTCCCTATGAAGTAGGTCGGTGGAAATTTTCTATTCCTATCCGGCTGTGGTTTTTGGCTAGATAGGATGTTTTTCGGGAAATATCTAGAAATTACCTGTGAATCAAGCTCTAATCGTCAACCCTGACATCAATCACACTAGCGTTGAAATTGTAATCCTTACCCTCTAATTCCACAGGCGTTCCAATTTTAAGCTTGCTATTTCCCAGAACCGGACCATCATCGGTAATAGTGGCTTGACCACCGAGGGTCATTAGTATATCAGTGCTAAAGGTGTCAGGTCTAGGATCGGGTAGTGCTTTAGCCGAGCCATCGGGTTGAGGTACAATAACCAGTCTTGGCAATTCTTGTACCGATATGATGTCCACCTGACCAGAGGGTTGATTGCGAATAACGATATTTGTTTTCTTTTCTGCTCTAAATTGAGACATCAAATCCTCTGGCTTACGCACGCTCAACCCTCGAACAATCAAATCAACTTCAACAGATTTTTCGGCGCTGCTTCCAGGTATCTGAGCGACGGAACCTGTACCTGGAATGAAAAAGATTCCCACAATCACTAATAAAATGACCAAGGCAGCCCCTAGATCAAGAATGCTGATTTTACCAAAAAGACGACCTTTAGAATCCAAAATAGTCATAAATCCTCACGATTAGTATTTTTTAAGTCTCGTTTTAACATCAACAGAAAACTCAGTTATGCTGCCCTGAGTTAAATTACTACGGCAGCAACAATAGATCAGTGTGACATCCTCTCACACCAAATTGAAAATTATGGTGTGGGCTTCCCCAAATCACTTTGAGGATTTCCTGGTTATTCCCCTTCGACTACGCGGTAGCTGAGCCTGTCGAAGCTCAGGGGATTGCGCCACTTGCCTAGTTTTGGTTTTCACCAACCCCCGGTAGATCGGCTGCACAGGCAGTTTCGATTCCCGCAAGTCCTGCGGTACTAATTAGTTCTATTCCTCGGTTTCTGATTACCTGACCACTGGCGACATCCCTATCGGTTTTGTAGCCGCAGTGAGGACAATCATGTACCCGGACACTCAGGTCTTTTTTCACTTCACCTTTACATTCAGGACACTCCTGAGAAGTGCCTCTGGCATCAACAACGGCAAAAAACTTCCCTCGTTTCCAGCACACATACTGGGTGATAGTGCGGAATTGACCAAACCCCGCATCAAGCATTTGCTTACCCAACATCCCTTTGGCGCTAATTCTATAGTCCAAGTCTTCCATGAAAATCATGTCACCAGCGTCGCAAAGGGCATGAGCTTGCTTAAAGTGAAAGTCTTTCCTGATATTGTCAATATGGTGGTGAAGTCGGGCAACCTTGATTCGTTGTTTCTCGTAGTTTTTTGACCGCTTCTCTTTTCGCTTACACCTGCGTTGTAGCAATTTCAGCTTACTTTGCAGTGTTTTAAAAAATTTAGGCGGACGGGCAACAACTCCATCGCTGGTCGCTAAAAACTTCTCTAGTCCCACGTCTACCCCAATTGAATGTCCATGAGGTTTGGGGTCGGGGACACTGACATCGCACTGGATGTTGATTGATGCATACCATTTATCGGCTTTTTGTATGATTCGCACTTGTTTAACCGTAAAGCCAGATGGAATAGGTCGGTGTAGGTTGATTGGAATTGTCCTCAATTTGGGTAGCTTGATATGGAGGTTTGTTACTGGATTCTCCTTAAACTGTGGGAACAGCAACGACTTAAACTGCCCAACCATCTTAAACCTAGGAAAGCCAAACCCACGAGACATAAAATAGTCCCAACCTTTATGCAGTTGCTTTATTGTCTGTTGAAGGACTTGAGAAGGAACCTCTTTTAACTTGGGGTATTCCTTCTTAGCCTTTGGCAGATTATTAAGCTGTCGCACTTCACCGGGAAATGGGGCATCGCACCGAATGATGTATTCCTTTTCCAGGGAGCATCTATCAATCAAACATTTGCGGCTATTGCACCAATCCTTTATCTCCCCCAGTGCATAGTTATAAGCACGGCGGCAAATTTCCATCCACTCAATTAACCGTTGCTCTTGAGTGGCATCTGGGTAGATTCGGTAACAGTAGTTAAATGTCAGCATACCCCTATTGTAGAACATTTACTGGTTAGCTAAGCAACTTTAAATGTCAATTTAGGTAACTCAATGTTAACCTAAATTGACCTTGGGGAGTCGTGTATCCCATCGCGCTCATCATAGATTACAGCGTGGGTCTCACAATTCCCCAAACCCCTGTCACGATAACCTGTGGAAAGCTTAGGAGTTTAAAACCGCTACCGTGCATTCCTCTCCGGGCTCGCATACACGGAGTTTCCTGCGACGGAGGCACTATTATGAGGATTCTGATGCTAAGCACAACGGCAGTCTCCAAAGGCTACTGAGCGTTACTGGCGTTTTCAGCGTGTGGGAGGTACGCGATCGCTTACCTATAATTCAGCATATCCTCTGGGATGTCAGGGGAAGCAAAATTGTCAGACATAATTGATCAGGCGATCGCATTCGTTCCGTTCGTAGTAGGCAATGCGAGTGCCATAAACCTGACGGGGTGATACGCTACTTGGAAAGTAGGTAGTCTACACGGTATAAGGTACTAATGATAAGGCTTTGGCTTTGTTGTCAGTCCATGAGAGATCAGCGCTAAAGCGCTTACTACAAACTCTAAAGGTGACGCTATGGATCAGTCTCCCTCATCCGCTTTACCGAAGCCAGATACTAAAACGCTGCGTTTTACCACCAAGTTCACCTATGGAGTGGGTGAGTTATCAGCCGCGATTCCTGGCAATATTTTATCCTTTTTCTTCTTATTTTTTCTCACGAATATCGCTGGACTTAGTGCGAGTAAAGCGGGTACTGTGATGCTGATTAGCAAAGCCTGGGATGCGATTAATGATCCGCTGATTGGCTGGCTTAGTGATCACACCCGTTCACCTTGGGGACGGCGGTATCCGTGGATTGTGTGTGGGGCGGTTCCTTTGGGACTCTTTTTTATGTTGCTGTGGATTGTGCCGACGTTTAGTCAGGATTCCACGTTAAATCAGCAGGCTTTATTCGGCTACTACGGTGTTTTAGGAGTTCTATTTTATGCCGCATTTACATCAGTGTTGCTGCCTTTCTCTGCTCTAGCTCCCGAACTGACTCAAGATTATCATGAACGGACTAGCTTGATCAGTTTTAAATCGGCATTTTCTGTCGGTGGCGCGATTCTAGCATTAGTGTTGGCTCAAGTTATCTTTTCTGTGGTGGAACATCCTAGCCGAAAATATTTAGTGTTAGGAATTGTCTGTGCCACTTGCGCTGTTGTATCTGCCTACGTCAGTGTTTTAGGAACTCATCGGGTTGTCCTCAATCAGCAAGAACCAGAGACAGTGAATGCGCCTGTACGCCCATCTTTACCCTGGCGATCGCAAATTGGCTATATTTTTGCCAATCGTCCCTTCTTGTATGTCATGGGTATTTATCTTTGTTCTTGGTTAGGGGTACAGATTACTGCCGCGATTTTGCCCTACTTTGTGATTAACTGGATGGGATTACCCGATCACCACTTTACCCAAGTCGCGATCGCGGTGCAAGGAACGGCGCTGATGATGATGTTTATTTGGAGTTTCGTGAGTAAGCGGCTGGGGAAAAAAGCGGTTTATTTAATCGGGATGCCGTTGTTAATTTTGGCGGAAGCTGGTTTATTTTTCTTGCAACCGGGTCAAGTTGGTTTACTCTATGGTTTGGCTATACTGGCAGGGTTGGGTGTTGCCACGGCTTATCTGATTCCCTGGTCAATGTTACCTGATGTTGTGGATCTCGATGAACTCAATAGTGGACAACGACGGGAGGGAATTTTCTATGGGTTCATGGTATTATTTCAGAAAATGGGGTTTGCGATCGCTCTCTTTTTAGTGGGAAAAATACTCGACTGGGCTGGGTTTATTTCCAGTGTGGCAGGAGAACCCAATCCTGTACAACCGGAGTCGGCGTTGTTCGCCATCCGGATGATTATTGGTCCGTTACCGACATTGATATTACTTTGCGGTTTAGTTTTTAGCTATTTTTATCCGATTACTCGTGAGGTTCATGTCCAAATTCTCCATCAACTCTGGGAACGAAATCATCAGTCATGAGTCAATTGTAGGGGTGGGTTTAGGAAATTGTAGGGGCGGGTTTAGCCACTAAATTTCGATAGTAACCAATAACGGAACAACAAAACCCGCCCTATCTCACCCCTAACTGATCTATACGTCATCAGTCGTCATAATGGAAAATACAGCAGAATACAGTTGCGCCTACTGTGGCGAAGCCAATATCACCTTTATTGATATTAGTGCTGGCTCTCAGCAATCTTATGTTGAGGATTGCCAGGTTTGTTGTCAACCGAATATTTTGTATGTCCGGATTGATGAAGACACCCTCGACGTAGAAATTGATACGGATGTGGAAAGTTAACTGGAACTGACGCTTTTGTTCATTACTTTGATGCTGGAGCGATCTCAAATCAGTTTGAGCTTGTTATCTTATCCAGACAAAGAACTAAATATTCATCATCCTCAAGCACATTAATTAAATCAATAAAAGCTTTTTGACTAGATTCGGAAATATGAAAATTTTTGGCATTGTTAACAGTTACCAGACTTCCTTGACGAGTCAATAATAGAGAAATCCTTGTAGTGCGAGCATCTTGCTCGCTACCCATTCCCAATTTAAATGCATGACAGCTTAGGCAAGAATGGGTAGTTAACCTAGATTGGGTATAACAACTTGTCAATATGAGTTAAGTTTGTAACTCACCTGCCGCTTGTAGAATTGTTGCATACAACTGACTACTTACTCGAAAATCCAACTCTCCCATCAACCGATCTATCAAAGGCTTAACCGTGGGAATGAAACCATTCTGTTTAGCTTGTAGTAGAACGCCTAACAATCCAGTTACATTGAGTCCATAATTAGTTGCCAACGCTCTACCACGCCGCTCATCCATCAGGAGTAAGTTAGCTTTCAATTCCAGCGCCAAAATGATTGCTTCGGCTTCACCCAAATCAATATTGTTCTGGCTAGTTTGAATGTCTGTCACTCTTTGAACATCAGCGACTGTCTTAGTCTGAATCCAAGATAGAGACTGTACTTCAACTGCGCCAGGAACAATTTTATTCACTGCCACCATTTTATCATAAACAGCTTGCGGAATAATGATGGTTTTATAGAGTTGCCGCAATAAATCGAGCTGACCAATTGCTGCCAGATTGGTGATGGGTGAAGTATCACTGACAACAATCATAGTAAGCCCATTGACTGCAAGGTTTGAATATCCAACTGAAAATCTTCTACATCATAGTTGATGCAAAGTCCTCGTTTCCCTAATTCGTGTTGGAACTCAATTACGGTCAGCCCAGTCCAGGCGCGGACTTTGCCACTGCTGATTTTTTCTTGTTTGTACAGCATGATGGCAATCTCTAGCTTTAGTTCATCCTTAGTCATCTTGGTGGCTTCGAGGATGTCATTCGGTATGACCAGACTCATCGGTTTCGGTTTGAGGAAATTGGATTATTCTGATTCTAAGGATAAGCGATTCTGCGTCAGATGGAACGTCTCTACAATGATGCCTCTAGAGAAGAAGACGCAGGATTTGTTAAGTTTTTTGGTCGTTTGGCAAAAAAAGTCAGTTTATGGGGGAAACCTGAAGGGGTGACAAGCAGCTCAAAAGCTTGGCAGACAAAGCATTTCCCCCCTCAAGCCTCGAAAAGATGAGAGCTTATTGACAGAATTATTGAGAATGAATACGCGAATGAGAATGATAATCACCTGGGTGACACTCCAGGAGTATGTTGATTGTCTTTAACTTTTTCTTGTTGCCAAAACATTACCCAGCAACGGCTAGATGGATTTCGGGTCTATCCGTGCGTGAAGCTCTCGCTATCGCGGAC
>NZ_JAVJQN010000175.1:0-55004 GCF_040218245.1 Coleofasciculus sp. E1-EBD-02
AGGGAACAGGGAACAGGGAACAGGGTACAGGGAACAGGGAACAGGGAACAGGGAACAGGGATCAGCGAACAGGGAACAGGGAACAGGGAACAGCGAACAGGGAACAGGGAACAGGGAACAGGGAACAGGGAACAGGGACCAGGGAACAGGGAACAGGGAACAGGGAACAGGGAACAGGGAACAGCTAGGTAGAGTTTTGAGTTAACTTCCCATCTCCCCCAGCTCCCCCAGCTCCCCCAGCTTCCCCAGCTTCCCCAGCTCCCCCAGCTTCCCCAGCTCCCCCAGCTTCCCCAGCTCCCCCAGCTCCCCATCACCCCATCACCCCATCACCCCCTCACCCCCTCACCCCTCACCCTCTTGACCACCTGTCCCTATTCTCGGATAGGATGGATATATGGCAACGATTGAGATTCTAGGGGCTACCCACGCCTACGAATTAACGCCTCCCAAGGCATCCTCTTCCCCAGTTTTGGTCTTTATCCATGGCTGGCTTTTAAGTCGTAACTATTGGCAACCACTGATTGATCGATTAGATGATGATTATCAATGTTTAGTTTATGATTTGCGGGGATTTGGTGATTCTCAATCCCCAACAGATAAACCACCAAAAACCGAATCGGCTTCGCGGGCTACCACCTCAGGCGGGGCGGGTGCGAAGGATAATGCGGCATTAACATCGGCAGACGTTGATGCCACTCGTTTATCAACCAGTAACTACACCCTTGCGGCTTATGCTAGGGACTTGGGTATTCTACTCGAAAAGCTTGACATCGATAACGCTTGGCTGATTGGTCACTCTCTAGGTGGCAGTATTGCCTTGTGGGGCGCATCAGTGGATTCAGAACGGGTCAAGGGGGTGATTTGTCTGAATGCGGGGGGTGGCATTTATTTGAAAGAAGAGTTTGAACGATTTCGGAATGTAGGGAAACAGTTAGTCAAACGCCGCCCTCAGTGGTTATGTTATCTGCCCTTGATTGATGTACTGTTTACACGAGCGCAGGTGGCGCGTCCCCTGGCACGGCGTTGGGGACGACAACGGGTGATTGATTTTGTTGTGGCTCACCCAGAAGCAGCACTGAGGAGTCTCTTGGATTCGACAACCGAGGCTGAGGTTCACCGTTTGCCTCAGATGGTTTCACAGCTTCAGCAGCCTGTGTATTTTTTGGCAGGTGCGAATGATAGAGTAATGGCTCCCAAATATGTACGCCATCTAGCTAGCTTCCATAAGCTTTTTCAAAATGGCGGTGCTAATGTAATTGAAATTCCTAATTGCGGTCACCTGGCAATGGTGGAACAACCCGATATTGTGGATACTCAAATTCGCAGGATTTTGGCGGAGTCTTTGGGTTGAGCTTAAGTACAGTTACAAAAACTGTAACAACTCAGGGGTAAAGATAGGGGTGGGACATACTGGCAACAGGATTACAGGCACAAATCAGTACACGATCGCTTTCTTAGGGATTGGAGGTTCAGAACCGGGCTGGCGTCTGAATTCCTTTCCCTTTCCCTATTTTTCTACTCAAATGCAGCAACACGATCCCAGAGACTATCAGATTCTGTTTCTCTCACTCTTCCTGGTATTGGGTATTGGTACGAGAGATTGGACATTACAGCCTCAGTTTATTGGTGTTGCGATCGCGACTTGTTTGCTGACCCAGTATATCAGCCTTAAGCTTTGTGCGATCGCGAAGGAACCATGTAGAGACGTAGCATGCTACGTCTCTACATGGCTAATCCCCAATCCTCAATCCCTAATATCCCTCAAAAGTGCCATGATTACGGCATTGGGGTTAAGTTTACTCCTGCGAGTCGATCAGTACAGCACGATGATCTTGGCGGGGGTACTGGCGATTTTAAGTAAATTTCTGTTTCGATTCCAAGGCAAACATTTTTTAAATCCGGCTAATTTTGGCATAATTTCAGTTTTAATCCTGACAAATGATGCCTGGGTTTCTCCAGGACAGTGGGGAGAGGGGGGTTGGTATGTTCTATTATTTGCTGGAACTGGGGGCATGATTTTAAAACGGGTGGGGCGTTGGGATACAACGGCGGCTTTTTTCGGTGCTTATGGGTTACTCGAAGCTGTTCGCAATCTTTGGTTGGGCTGGACGTGGGATGTTTGGGCGCATCGGTTGATGAGTGGCTCGTTTTTGTTGTTTGCCCTGTTTATGTTAACTGATCCTCGCTCAATTCCCAATGCTAGGGTGAGTCGTTTACTCTGGGCGGTCAGTATTGCGATTTTAACCTTTATTCTGCGAAATCATTTCTTTATGTCTACAGCAGTTTTCTGGGCATTATTTGCCCTTTCTCCTCTAACACTACTGTTGGATTGGATTTGGTCATCACCAAGATTTGTTTGGAGGTTTTCAGGTGACGGTTGATTGGTAAATAGAAAAATTAAGTAAGTAAGTTAATGGAGTTAAATTTATTCCCATTAAGTTGTTTAACTCTACCCTAATCTCTTGGGAATGACAAATGAAAAATGACCGATAACAAATGACAAATTACGAAAATGTGAGCCGATGATGAAAAAGCTATTACAGGCATTGATTGCGTTATTTTTGGCGGTTTTTGCAATCATGATATTTGCGCCAAAAGCCTTAGCCTTTTGTGGATTTTATGTGGCAAAAGCAGATACAAAGCTTTATAACCAAGCCTCTCAAGTGATTATCGCACGGGATAGCGATCGCACTATTTTGACGATGGCGAATGACTATCAAGGAGATGTTAAGGATTTTGCCTTGGTTGTTCCTGTTCCCGTGGTTCTAGAACAAGAACAGGTACAGGTAGGAAATCCAAAGATTATCGAACGACTGGATGGGTTTAGTGCGCCGCGATTGGTAGAATATTTTGATCCAAATCCCTGTATTCCTCCTGCACCAAGGGAACTTCGCTCTTTATCGGGAGGAGTAACATCATCAGCAGATAACAGTGCAGGAAATCGGGGAGATAGTGCTTTAGGTGTCACGGTAGAATCGCGGTTTTCGGTTGGCGAATACGATATTTTAATTCTCAGTGCTAAAGAATCGGATGGGTTAGAAACCTGGCTGAGGCGTAATGATTATCGCATCCCGCGTGGTGCTAGTCGGCTACTGCAACCTTATATTCGCCAAAATATGAAGTTTTTCGTGGCGAAAGTTAATCTGAAAGAATTTGAATCAGGGGGTTCTCAATTACTTCGCCCTTTACAGATGGCGTATGAATCACCGCGCTTTATGTTACCGATTCGCTTGGGAATGATTAATGCCACAACTGAGCAAGATTTAATTGTTTATATTTTATCCCGCAATGGTCAAGCCGAAGTTACGAATTATCGCACGGTTCAAATCCCGTCTAATGTGGGACTTCCTCTATTTGTTAAGGATGAGTTTGATCAATTCTATAAAGCCATGTTTCAGACGGCGTATGAGCAAGAACAGAAAAAAGTGGCATTTTTGGAATATGCCTGGGATATGGGATGGTGCGATCCCTGTGCGGCTGACCCCTTAAGCCGAGATGAATTAGAGCAAGCGGGTGTGTTTTGGTTAAATTCTAATGCAGCAAATAATGTCTTTATTAGCCGTTTACATGTCCGCTACACTCGTGATACATTTCCCGAAGATTTAATGTTCCAAGAAACAGGGAGTCGGCAAAATTTTCAAGGTCGATATGTCTTGCGACATCCTTACACCGGGGAAATGAATTGTCCCGCCGCTGATGAGTATAAACGGACGTTGAATCAGCGATTTGAACAAGAGGCGCAGACGTTAGCCAAGCTGACGGGATGGCAAATTGGCGATATTCGTAGGAAAATGGATATTCCTGAGATGAAACCGAGTCGCTGGTGGCGCAGGATTTGGAATTGACGAGGCTGCATGTCAACGCCAGTAGGTTGGGTTGAGGGACAAAACCCAACTTATCGGGGTAACTGGGGTATTGAGTGTACACCTGACATGCTGCCTATCTATAGGGAGAGTTCTGATCTAGGATAATATAGATTAGATAATCACTGCCTAAATAGTGCATTGTATTTTAAATTGAATGGTATTGACTTAAGGTTGGTGGGCAATGCCCACCCTACGGTATATCAAAAATGACGATAAAAGACTATAAGTTACCTCTCATTATTATCGGTGTTGGTATTTTATTTTCCTTGTACCTACAATGGCTAATACCTGAGGGGGTTTTCTTTAGTGGCGATGCGGGATTGAAGGCGTTATTGGCGAAACAGTTGAGTCAAGGTCAATTTCGGTTTGATTTGGTGTCTCCATCATTACCTTGGGTACGTCAACTTTGGCAAAATGATTTGTATCCCTTTGAAGAACCGTTTGTTTATTATATTAATGAGCGCTATTTTATTACGTTTCCCTATACCTTCCCCCTGGTAACGGCTCCCTTCCAGGCTTTGTTTGGCTATCGCGGATTATATATTATTCCTCTGGTGTCAACCTGGGTAATATGGTTCACCTGTTACGGGGTATGTAAACGGTTAGAATTATCCCAGACGATTGCATCAGTGGCTTTAATTGTTTTAATATTTGCCTCACCGTTAACCCTCTACAGTGCGATGTATTGGGAGCATACTCTCGCCTTAGCATTGGCATGGTTAGGGTTAGCGTTGTTCTTCTTTCCTCGACCAAATCAACCGCTATCGGTTAGGCGGGTTATCGTTAGCGGTATTCTCATTGGCGGTTCAGTTTGGTTTAGACCTGAATTTTTAGCGTTAGTGAGTTTGATTATCGTTTTTGTTTATGCTGTGTCGTTGTGGAATTGGGCGCGGCAACAGTTGAGGATTGAGCAATTTAATCTAAGTAAACTCTCTTATGTGACGGAACACCAAGAAATTTTTGCGATTAGTCTAATTGCCACGGTTGGCTTATTTTTTCTCTCGAATAAACTCATTTATAACCATCCTTTGGGCATCCATGGGATTCAAGTGGTGGAAGAAACGGGTTTATCTGAGCGACTGTTAGGAGGATGGAAAAATTTTCAGGGATTAAGCTTGGCTCTGTTTGAGTTTTTACCGATTACTTTTTTTGCCCTTGCTTACCTGTTGGTTGGGTTGGGTAGAAATTCCCAAAAACGGTTAACGATGCCAACGATGGTTCTCTTGGGATTAAGTTTTGGGATAACGGCTTTTGTTGGACTTGCGGTAACTCAGGGGAGGATTTACAAAGTTTTATGGATTTTGGTTTTAGCGGGATTGTTGTTTCTGGCGTGGCTGAAAACGTATGATGTAAGGTTGAATTGGGAAATGATCCTGATTTATGGCGGTGGATTACTCTTTATCATCCTCGTCTCCTTAATGGTGCCAGAGGGAACGGCAGGTTTAATTGCTGGGGGTAAACAATGGGGAGCCAGGTTTTTATTGCTGCTTGTGCCGATTATTTGTTTGTTGGCTACGAAGCAGTTAGAGTTTATGTTGAATGTCTCGTCAGGGGGGTTAAAGTATATCGGTATCGTTGGCTTTGCTGCCCTTTTGCTGGTGAGTATTCATAAAAATAGTTATGCTGGGGTCAAGTTTTTACAGAAAAATCACGATGGCATATTACCCGCGATTCAAGTCTTACAGAAACAGCCGAATCCTGTGATTGCTGTTTCTCATCAATTTGTCGCCCAGGCGATAGAACCGGGGTTGGCGGGGGACAAGATATTTTTTAAGGCGGAAACGAGTCAGGATTTAGTGCAATTAGGTAAAACGTTGGTGGAGGAAGGGCAGCAAGAATTTACTTATGTTTGCTATCCGTTTCGTCAGTGTCAGCCGCCGGAAGATGCGTCAGCCGTGAGGAGGTTTAGTCAAGATAATCAGCGATTTAGGATTGAGTTATCTGAAGTAGGAGAGTTTGGTAAGTATCCTATTTATGAGGCATTAATTCTGAAGGAATCGGAGTAATTCCTTTTTTTACAGGGGCGAATTGTATAGTGGCGGGTTTCACAACGATGGTGGGGAAGGGCGGGTTTTGTTGAAAGGTTATTGGTTTCTAGGTTAATTTTGTCCCTAAACCCGCCCCTACATTAGATTTATTCTGCCGATATCAGATTTATAGATTAACCTTAAACTGGACAATAAAACCTAGGCAATTTTTAGGCGCGATCGCCTCCCAAAGAGGTAGGGGCGGGTTTAGGGATTAAATGAGTTAACCCGCCTCAAAATAAACAACGAAACCCGCCCTGATCCCAACCTAAATTTGACAAATGACAAATGACAAATGACAAATGACGAATGACAAATGACGAATGACGAATGACAAATGACTAAGCTACCTGACTCAACGCCTCCGTCAGATAATCAGCCGTGGCTTCCACAAGTGCGATCGCGTTTTCATATAGCATCCGAGTTGGACCCAGAATTCCCACACTGCCCACGGGTAGATTATCCTGTTCGTAGGTCGCACTAACTAACGTACAGGTTTGCATCGGTTCCAAAGGGTTCTCTGTGCCAATTCGTACTTTTGCCCGACGCTTAGAATTCAAACTATCGGGAAGTTCAAAGATTAGGGGCCAAAGTTGTTCCTGTTCTTCTTCCAACAGATGCAGCAACATTTGAACTTGTTGCAACTCAGCAAATTCTGGCTGACGCAATAACTCGGCAATCCCCCGAACTAAAATCGGCGTGGCTACGGATGTTTTCATCGGACGAGTTAATTCTGCCAATACCTTTTTCAAGAAATCGGCATACTGGGCAAATTCGCGGTCAAGTTCACTCCAGTCTAAGTTCGCCAATTCACCCAGAGAACGTCCCCGAAGCTTACTACTTAAAAAATTAGATAATATCTGTAACTCTTGCTCAACAGCCGCTTCATCCGGTGGATCATCTTCTGATACCGAGGGTAATTCCATGACAATGGATTGGGTTTGATAGGCATCAGTCACCACAATCAACATCACCCGCCCTGGTGCGACAGACACCAATTGCAAATGGCGCAATCGTGTTGTTTGAGTTTGAGGTAAAGTAATCAGGGTAATATACCCACTCAAGGTTGAGAGAATTTGCCCCGCATCCCGTAACAAAGCCTCAAAATTGAAATCGTCTCCCTTCAAATGATCCGATAGTAATGTTTCCGCTTGACGTCCCAACGTATTGGAGGGTTTAATCAGCCGATCCACATAAATCCGATATCCTGAATCCGAGGGAACCCGTCCTGCAGAGGTATGAGGTTGATAGAGTAAGCCAGATTTTTCTAGAACGCTCATACAAGAGCGAATTGTAGCAGGACTAACACTCAGATCATACTCGTGGGCTAAAACTTTGGAACCCACAGGTTCCGCCGTCGCAATGTAATGACGGATAGTTGCCCAGAGAATATGTTGTTGCCGACTATTAAGACTGACGTGTACAGACATTTGAAAAAAAGCCGAACTTAATCAGATTTTCACCAGAATCCTTTAAAATCATGAGGGTTATGGCGAATTTCTGGAGAAATGTCTCTCCTAGATATCCCTAAAGATAGGTTAAATCGCCAACGCCGCTAAACAGACCTTTTAAGTGACAGGCTTTCCTGGTTGGATGAGTATTGATCCAAAGATAACAGAAGAAACTAGGATTCTGTAGCTTGCCATGATCGACTGCTAGTAGCGAGGGATGGTAGGATCGACCGTTGCGGAGTATGCATCAATTCCACCAACGACATTTTTGACATTGGTAAACCCCTGATCGGCTAACCACTGGCACATTTGAGCGGAACGAATACCATGGTGACACATCACCAAGGTTTCAGCATCAGCTTCAAAGCGGCTGTGGATTTGATCAGACCATTGGGCAAATTCGCTCAAGGGGAGAACATCAAACCCCTGAATATGCGCGATCGCGACTTCCTGGGGTTCTCGCACGTCGATAAGCTGGAGTCCTTCCGGGGATTGGCTAATCCGCTGCGCGAGTTCCTCAACACTGATTTGGGGAATAGATTGATTAAAGGATTGAGCTGACATAACTGATGCAAGGAAAATAATACATACCAGAATACCGATATCCTTGAGATTGGCAAAGGGTGTGGGGGAGTTGAGGGAGCTGGGGGAGCTGGGGAAGCAGGGGAAGCAGAGGGAGCAGGGGGAGCAGGGGGAGCAGGGGGAGCTGGGGAAGCAGGGGGAGCTGGAGGAGCTGGGGGAGCTGGGGGAGCTGAGGGTAGCAGGGGGAGCTGGGGAAGCAGGGGGAGCTGGGGGAGCTGGGGAAGCAGGGGGAGCTGAGGGAGCTGAGGGAGAGCGTGTAGGGGCGGGTTTTACCATTAACGGGAAGGTTGTCACCCTGATATCACTAAACCCGCCCCGATTAGAGTGCAAGTCCTCAAGGGGTGACAAGCTCGCGTCAAAGGTAGGCAGGGTGTGGGGTGTGGGGTGTGGGGAAAATTGGTAAGAAAGGTAAGAAACACAAAAGCGCATAAGAGGAGATAGGGTAAGGAGCGAGCGCAAATGACAAATGACAAATGACAAATGACAAATGACGAATGACAAATGACGAATGACGAATGACAAATGACAAATGACAAATGACGAATGACAAATGACCAATGACCAATGACCAATGACAAATGACAAATGACGAATGACAAATGACAAATGACAAATGACAAATGACGAATGACAAATGACAATGAAACTACGCTCGTTTTTTTATGTCTTGGCAGTCGGTGTGGTAATGTTGCTGTTATTGGCTGGAGGTGGCTGGTTTTGGGTTAGCGCCCACAGTCCCCTAACTCTCTTGCAGGAACAGGAGGTCAAGACTCCCACGGCGGCGATTTTTGTGCCGAAACAAGCCCCCGCCATGATATCGTTGCTCGTGAATCCAGACCGTTTGGCAGCGTTGCGGCAAGTGGTGGTTCCACCCCAGAAGCGACGAAGTGCGATCGCGGAATTTAAGCAACTGGAAAATAGTCTGCTGGCGAATTTAGGACTGGATTATCAACGGGACATTCAACCCTGGATTGATGATGAACTGACCCTGGCGGTAACGTCGTTAGACGTTGACCGGAATCCCGAAAATGCGGCACAACCGGGATATTTACTCGTTTTTACGACCAACGATCCTGAAGCCGCGCAGGAACAGGTTTATTCTCGACTCGCGATTACCGACCCAGCCGATTTAGTCGTTGAATCCTATCAAGGGGTCAACCTAATTTATCAATCCTCGAATCCCCCAGGGAAAAAGGTAGCAAAGGATACAGACTCTCGTCCTATCCCGGATACCTTAACCAGCGCGATTGTGGGTGATCGCTTTGTCCTCTATGCCAATCACCCTAAGGTCTTGCGGAATGCGATTAATACAGTACAAGTGCCTGATTTGAGTTTGGCAGAAAATTTCGATTATCAACAACTGCTGCAAAGTCTGACAGAACCGCGTATTGGATTCAGCGTGGTGAATTTACCCGCCCTAGCCGCTTGGATTTCTAATCAACCGATTCCCAATCGCGAGTCATTTGAGGTGTCCAAAAGCTTGGCGATTACCTTGTCCCTCACTCGTCAGGGGTTGTTGGCACAAACGGCGATTCCTCGGTCAAAATCGAGTCCAGAACCGATTACCCCAGTCTTATCCCAGCCTGTTGATGCTCTCCAGTACGTTCCCGCCCAAAGTGGGTTGGCAATTGCTGGGGTGAATTTAAACCAATTTTGGGAACAACTGTCCACCCGACTGGAAACTGATGAGAGTCTAAGTAGCTTACTCGACCAAGGAATTGCCCAGTTAGAGTCTCGTTGGGGAATTCAATTACCAGAAGAGATTTTCAGTTGGGTGGAAGGGGATTATGCCCTATCCCTGTTTCCTCGACCGGATCAACCGAATCCCGACTGGATTTTTGTGGCGCAAACGGCTAATAATGATCAGGCAATTGACGCGATTGAGCATTTGGATATCGTCGCTAAGCAGCAGGGACTCAATGTGGGAGAACTCCCATTTGGCGATCGCACGACGACGGCGTGGACGAAGTTGGTGACAGCGAAAGCGCTGAAGAATCGCCAAGATGGGTTGTTAAGTCTACAAGCCCAAGTTCGGGGGGTTCACACCAGTGTGGGAGACTATGAAGTGTTTGCCACATCCATTGAGGCGATGGACGCCGCCCTGAATGGGGTGAAGGATTCCCTGGTTCAGAACCTAGACTTCCAGAACGCGATCGCGGCTTTACCTGCTCGAAATGATGGGTATCTCTATATAAACTGGTTAGAGAGCCAACCTTTAATTGAGCGTCAGTTTCCCATTTTGCGGGTGGTGGAACTCATTGGTCAACCCTTATTTGACCACCTGCGATCGCTAACCATTACCAGTTATGGTGTGAATCAGGATGTTCAACAGAGTCAGTTATTTTTCCAATGGGTTGATCGTTCCTCTGGCTAAAACGAATTGGTCTCGGAATAGAGTTATCATCGACAAGGTAGGGGCGACCCGCTTAGCCTAATTAACAACACCAGAAACAGGGCGGGTTTACATAAGTTACCAGTTTTTGCTTATATGGTATCGGTAAAACCCGCCCCTACAGACGGTCGGGTCGCCCTCTACTCAATTGGGTCGGTTCGCCTTCTCCTCAAACCTTTATATCAGAACGTTTTTCATAGGAAGTTGATGGAACCAACAATCCGACCCAGAGTTAAAATTTGCTGCATTAGTAGCATGAACGAAGCCAATCTCGCCATTCGTTATGGCGCTGCTGCCATAGGCTTAGTATCCGAGATGCCCAGTGGACCGGGCATGGTGTCTGAAGGCTTGATTGCCCAAGTCACCACTAAAGTCCCTCCGGGTGTCTCTTCATTTCTACTCACCAGTAAATTTGATACCTTAGCAATTGTTGCCCAGCAACGACGCCTAGGCGTTAACACGATTCAGATTTGCGATCGCCTACAGTGGGGAAGCCATGATGATTTACGTCAGGCATTACCTGGAATTGCCATTGTCCAAGCCATTCATGTCACCAGCGAAGCCGCGATCGAGGAAGCGTTAGCCGTTGCCCCCTCTGTTTCCGCGTTGATACTCGATTCGGGGAATCCCCTGTTACCAGAGAAAGAACTGGGCAGAACCGGGCGAGTTCATGATTGGACGATTAGCCGACGCATCCGGGAATTAGTCAACGTGCCTGTTTTCTTAGCTGGCGGACTCACTCCAGAGAATGTCAAGGATGCGATTCTTGCCGTTCAACCCTTTGGCGTGGATGTCTGTAGTGGGGTTCGCACAAATGGCAAATTAGATGAGGGTAAGCTCTCTGAGTTCTTCAATCAAGTGTATAAAAGTTTCAGCACTCAGTAACTGAGGCAAAGGAAACTTTGGAGGTTAAAATTGATTTCACAGTTTGGAGCCATTGCTTATGCTGCGTACATTTCGGGCTATCCTGAAGGGTAATTTGCTGGAATGGCAAGAGGAAGTCAACTGAAGGGGTGACAAGCTCGCGTCAAAGGTAGGCAGGGTGTGGGGTGTGGGGTATGGGGTATGGGGTGTGGGGTGTGGGGTATGGGGTGTGGGGTGTGGGGTGTGGGGAAAATATTAGAGAAAAACAAAAGCCCAGAAGAGGAGATAGGGTAAGGAGTGAGCGCTCTCTAGGCGAGCCAACGCCGTCAACTGGAAGGACTTCAGGGTCAAAATGAATAAACAATAGAGTTTTTGGTGACTCCCTGAGTAAAGTTCAACACCGAGCGGAGTCGAGGTGTTGACGCCCTCGCGGAGTCGAATGCAGAATGACAGGCAATTTATCGGTTGCGTAAGTTTTCATAGCCATTCGTTATTATTGTAAAAATGAATTCCGCCGTGGTAGCTATCAACGGCTTTTACAGCGTCAAACTGAACAGAGACAATATCACCAATAGTGTCGCTATCCGCATCGCAAAAAGGCTTAATAGATGACCAGTCGCAATCATAAAGAGGCTCGTAGACATCCTTGTACATCGGCTCTCCAAGCTTTTGCCATTGGTCATACTGATCAATCTCAAAATCACATTCTGGATCACCATCGGGGGAGGTCGCTTTTACCTCAGCCCAGTAACTTAAATCCCAAACTTTTTTACCATCCTGTTTGTCCCACTGGTCAAAATCAACAAATTCTTTTTCCAGACTAGAGATCTCCATTATCAAGTCTGGGTAACGATTTAAGCAGTCTTTTTTAACCGCTTCCAGTGATTTAGAAAGGCGTTCCCAAAGATTCTCGAGCAAAGGTAATCCTTTTTCCTTCGCTTCATCTTCACTATTGGCAAATAGTCTGTGTCCAATAATAATTGTCGCCATATCTACCCAAACTGGCAATTTACTCCTCTACTATGTGGACATATCTCCCCAACGTCAAGGGATTGGGTAGATTATTTTTGAGATTCTTCGATTGCACTTGAAACACCGTCAATTAGCTTCTTATTCTTGCGACTCCGAGCGCCATAGAGCCGCGCTGAGAAGACTGTTACCAGCTCACAAATCGACCGACATCGCCTCTCAAAATGCGTCTCAAAAGCTTCTGAAGTCCCTTTTTCTGGTAGTTCAGTCCTTTGTCATTCGTAAGGGCTTGAGGTTTGTCTTTACATAAATTAACATAGTTCCGTTTATTTCCATCAACCGACTTACAGTTATTTCAGCCTAAAGATAGGGTATTTTTGACCAGGCGTATGTTTATGCTGAAGTGTGATCAACAACAAGAATTCACCGAAAAACTATGCCGAGAGCCTCAGTTGAGTAATACATAAAAAAGATTACTCAAAATTATTCACATTTTAGTTTCTTTGTCAACCCCTATTACTGGACTGATGTTCTGGCAATTATGCTAACCCTATAAGGAGCAATTTCATGGCAAACGATCGAGACCAACAGAACAACGTAGAAGTTCTTGAACAAGGCAACATCTACTTCTGCTACCGACCCAAAGTCGAAGAACATTCTGTCGAAGGACTTGATGATGTGCAGCGGTTCTACATGGTTCTGAAACCTCACGGAAAGGCATCCTATCGCCTGATTGTAGTCGGACAAAAACAACTACCAGAAGTGAGCCAGCATGGGCAACAAACTTGGGGCTTTGTCGAAAGTGTCAGTAGTGACGCCAAAAAAATTGAGCAGGGTTTAAGAGAAAAGACCTATCAGACAAAAACCCGAGGCAAACGAGAGCAGCCTGCTGCCCGTTCCGTTGGCGAAGGGGTCTATGATCTGGTGCTTCACAATGATCACACTCATCTAGTTTATGCCCTGGAACTTCCGGAAGAACAAGGTCAAGCGCAGCAGGAACTACGGATCGAACCGGAAGGAAGTTATATTCTCAATATCAAAAATCCCGATAAACCATCTCCGCAGGGCGCTGGCTTAGGAGAGGAGCAAAAAGTTGACTTCCCGCAACACCTGCAAAAACGGTTTGAAAATCATCGTTTTATTGCCGCCAACCCCCCGGATTTTCTCGACTACAGTGGCGCAGAAATGGTGTTAATTTCAGCCGCCGCCGATGTTTCTAAAGAACTTGGTATCGAACTCGATCCACAATCAGAAACCGAAAGTACGGCTGAAATCCTGAATGACCTGCGGATGCGTAAGTCACGCCATCCCATTGAACCACTTCTAACGGGAGAATGGCGTTAATTAGAGGCGTCCAATCCTTACCGTTCCCCGTTACACCGTGTTCTTTTGTCCTCCAACCCTTACATAAACGTAGCTTGCTTCTCGATAAAAGCGAGTATGACAAATGACAAATGACAAATGACGATGCCCGCCGTTAAATTTAATTTTGCCCACCTACTTAATAATGAGTTTATCTGAAGAAAAACTGCAACGTCAGTACACAATGGTTGATGGTTTGTCCATACACGATCGCAGATCCACAGAGGCGCTACCCGAAGACGCTCCCATCGTGATCCTGATCCATGGACTGGTGGTTTCCAGTCGCTATATGATGCCCACGGCTGAGTTACTCGCACCCGTTGCTCATGTCTACGCACCCGACTTACCTGGTTACGGTGAAAGTGATAAGCCAGACTATATGCTGGAGTTGCCTGAATTAGCCGATATTTTATGTAAATGGATGGATGCCGTAGGAATCGAGAAGGCGACAATGCTGGGGAATTCCTTCGGCTGCCAAATTATCGTAGAGTTTGCCATCCGTCACCCTAATCGCATCGAACGAGCCGTGTTGCAGGGACCCACGATGAATCCACACGCCCGCACATTCGGGCAACAGTTGTGGCAATTGATTCTAGACTCACGCTATGAAGATTCCTCCCAAGCACCGATTCAAGCTTATGATTACTGGCAGGCTGGTTTGCTACGGGCTGTTTGTACTGTCCAGATTGCCCTAGCCGATCGCATCGAGGCAAAGCTTCCCGACGTACAAGTCCCCACCTTGGTTGTGCGCGGTGAAAAAGACCCACTGGTGCCACCATATTGGGCAGAGGAAGTCGTGGAACTCTTGCCTCAAGGTCAATTAGCCGTGATTCCTGGGGGCGGACATACTCTGAATTACAGCGCTCCTGTAGAATTGAGCCGTGTAACAAAAGCGTTCCTAGAGGCAACAAAATCGCAGATGGTGACACAGGAGATCTAAGTGAATATACCCTTTGACAATCGCATGTTAACGTCTATGTTGGCAATGATGCGAATAGCCCCCCCTTACATTGCTGACTTTGACTCCGCCTCAGGGATGCTGCGGGCGACGGCGGCTTATTTGCGCGGGGAAGATTTTCCCGGAGTCGGTATCGCACCACCTGTTACAGAACCCCTGATTTCCTTGGTTAACCAGTTACCCCGTTCTCTCCAGGAATTAATTTACATTCAAGGTAGTGCTGGTGAAGCCATTGCTGCTGATCAGGTAGGAAATGTCAGTGCTGACGCGGTGGCTCAATGGATGGTGAGTGAGTATCCCCAGCGTTCCTACCCAGCCGTTGCGATCGGGTCCTCCTGTGGGGCGATGGTTCATCTCTACGCAGCTTTGGATATGCCATGGCTACCCCAAACCTTTCTTATCCCAGTAAAGCATCCAGGGATTGATCCAGACGAGCCAAAAAAGATTTTAGAGTGGAGTAAACAACCTGCTAGGGATCTGCTAGAGGCTAATCCTGATCTCACGTTGTACCAGATGCACGATCCAAGCCAGGATCGGCTGACGAGTCAGGGGATGAGCTATTTTCGTGTCAAGCGCTTGCGCCTGGGTAAAACTTACGAGCGCTTCTTGGAGAATTCGTTACCCAGAGGCGGGACAATCTTTCTCGTCGAATGCCAACGTACCTTCCCGACAACTCAGGTTAGCGATCGCCATATTTTCCAGTTTGGCGCATTAGGCGGTGCAACAGCAGAGGAATTCCTCCACGGCGGCGAACGAGTTGCCCAGTTTCTGAAGAAATACCAGTCACATCGACGCCAATGGGACTCACCTACCCCAGATCGCGATCGCCCAGAGGCGGAATGGGGCTTTGAGCCAAGCCTACGTGAGGATGTAGAGCGTTTTGCCCGTCAGCGAGGGTATCGGGTGCGACGGATCACGTTTGAGCAACCGGAGGATATGAGTCCCTTTGTGGCTGAGTTTTATCGGTGGTGGTACAAGCAGCGCCAGATTGTTTCCAATCGGTTATTAGTCGAATCATTTATCCTGCAAGAACCGTTTTGGACTTTGCGAACGGGTTCAGTCCCGTTTTGGATGAAGTTTAATACAGAAGTTTCTTTCAATTGGCTAAACCAATATTTAGACAGTACAGACGCTTATGATGAGATCTACATGATGCTCTTTTCTCATGGCACAGATTCTATCGGTTTGTCTTCAATTGAGGATTGGCGTACTGTTCTCAACCGCGCCCGTTTGCGGGGTGAGTTTGTTGGCGTAGATGAGGACAAATATCCCAGAGATTTTGCCACGTTTATGCACTACTACACCGATTTACAGAAAACGATTCGGGTGCGTTACCCACTCCCTGAACCCCTAGCCCTAGAGAAACTGGATCAATTTATTAGCGAAAGGGGGGATGCATTTCCAGTACATTGGAGTGATGATGTGTTAAGCGATATTCAGGAAGGAGAGGAAACCGCTCATAGTTCGTAGTAAGGGCTTTAGCCTTTTTATTCATTACGCGATCGCTTATCAGGATAAACCAACCCATCGTGCGATCGCGCCATTGTCATCGCTTTAATGAATCACCATCACAACAATGACGTCTAGCCAGGTGATTTGTAGGGGCGGGTTTTACTCTTATCTGGTATTGAGACCCCTAAGTGAATAAACCCGCCCTGACTATCAGTGTTATTGATAAAACTCCACTATCAGAAATTTCGATAGAAATTTCTGATAAAAGACTCCAATAGTTCTTTCACCTCAACCACACCACTGACCAAACGATCATAATCTGTGGCACTCAGCAATTCCAACTCATAACACAGCAGCAGATAATATTCCACCTCAATCGCCGAATCCCGCGCCAGCCGCAGGAAGCTGAGTCTGTCCTCTGCCTCCTCGCGATCGCACCCCTGAGCAATTTTAATCGGAATCCCTGCACAAGCCAGACGAATCTGTTGAGTTAACCCCAATAATTCCTCTTCCGGAAACCCTTTAGTCACCTGATAAACCTCAACGGTTAACTCGTGGGCTTTGTTCCATTCTTTCAACTTGCGAAAATCCGTCATCCTTCCAATTCTCCTTTGCGAATTAATTGGCTAAATTGTTCATCATTCATAGCCACAAAAACCATGAACAATGAACAATCAACCCATTTACGGCACCTGTAACCCCACCAATTTATCTTCTGGTATATAACTACGGAAAATGCCATTATCAGCAGAAACCATCACCAACTGCAGCAGATAATCTGGTTCCACTTGCAAATCTGCCCAGGGTACAGCCACCTCTAAACATTGCTTCAGCGCAACTTGAGTGCGACTGTTGCGGGGATGCCAGTGATAGTATTCTCCGGCTTCTTCTAACCATGTCGAACCCGTTAACAAATTAATCCCTAAGTGGTGGTGAAACAAATAGTTCACCGGGGCAGTATCGGGAACCTCGGCTAAAGGGGCTGGACTATTGTGAACCGTGCGATTCGGATAAAACCATAATAAATGCAATTCCGGGGGAATATCCTGACCAATTTGAATCCCGGCTTGAAAATCCAATCGCAGGTAAAAATTCAGGTGATCCAACCCATACCATAACCGTTGAATCAGACTACTGCGGTGCATTGTTCCCCGTGCGCCGCCAACTTCTATGCGACCCGCTTTATCCCAATCTTGCTCATCGCCAAAGCCATCAATCACTGGATGAATAAAACTCAGGGGTCGATGATCACCTTTCGATTCGTAGGTATCTAGAGGTTGCTTGAGACTAGCCGGAATCGGTTCATTTAATGCCTGATAAATCCCAGTCAAATGTTCTCGGAATAACTGGTCAAAAATAGCATCTTGGTTGGATGAATGACCCTCACCAAACCACCAGAACCAATCTGATCCTTCCGCCGCATATAGGGCTTCCCAGACTTCCGGATTGTTGTCTGGTGTGGCTTCGGGATGATTGGCTAAGGTTTGCCGCGCTTGGGTGAGTAAATCCCACGCCCGATTCTTAACCGGATCACCAATCCAAGTGGTAAAACTACCATCCACCCATGATCCACTATGGAGTCGGTCTGCTGGAAGTGTGGCGGTGGGGGGAAATTGATCCAGAAATTCCGACACCGTAACCAATTTTATCTGCGGATGGGCAGAGAGTTTTTCATACAGCGAAGTGAGGAAAGGAATCCCATCTTTTTGGTAAAATTCCCAGCAATTCTCCCCATCCAAAGCAATGGTTACCAGCCACGGTTGATCTAATCCAGTCCCTCCCTCTTGCTGTCGGCGTTTAATCGAACGGGAAATCGCTTCTAAGTGACTGACAAAATCCGTTGACGCCTGCTTGGGTTCCATTGACCCGTAGGAAAAGCCAATTAAATCCGATAAGCGGTGATCCCGAAACACAATAGCCAAGTTCCCCTGGGGTGTCTCTAAGCGATAGGGGCGATAGAGTAACGTGGGTTCCATCAGGGTTCCGGTTTCATCCCGGTGGAAAAAGTGCTGCACTGTCCATCCTAATACAGCCTCATCGGAACAAATCCACTTAAATCCCGCCTCAGCGATATAGGGTAGAATAGCGGGACTCACCGACTGTTCTGAGGGCCACAAGCCGCGTGGCGTCCGCCCAAATCGTTCTTCATACATCTGCCATGCTTTTTGCAGGTGACGGGGAATATCTTCTTCCCAGCGGAAACGCTGTAGGGGTAACGTCATATCCGGAATCGCCACTTGTCCGGAATGAGTATCAGCGAGTAAGGGTAAAATCGGGTGAGTATAGGGCGTTGTGGTCACTTCTAGCTGACCCGCCTCTTGCATCTTACGATGTTGAGGGATAATCCGCTTGAGGATATCTCGTTGTTTAGAATAGATGCGTTGGCGATCGCTTAATGTAAAATCCCGTCCTTTTTCCAACCAAGCGGCAATTTCTGGATCATCCCAAAATATTGGGTCAATCCACGCCAAGTTATGCCATGCCAGTAAATCGCTGAAATCCTGATGCGTCCAATGATCTGCACACCAAGTTTTCCCCTTTTCTTGCCGCATCTCGTATAACTCAGCATATCGAGGATGGGGGTCAATCAAGGTGCGGTGATTGGCATCGAAAAAATGCTCAACGATAAACTGTCGTTGATCCAGCTTAAGTTGATCGGTTGGCGTCAGAGTCAACTCCAGATAGGGGTCAAAGGCTGTCCCCGCCATGTAATCTTCCAACTGCAAAATCAGCGATGGCACCAAGTTAACCGTTTGGTGCAACTTGGGATAGCGCTCTAACAATAGCACTAAATCCAAATAATCTTTCGTCCCATGCAGCCGCGCCCAAGGGAGGCGATACTGTCCATTTGAGCCGGACACGCTGTTGCGACTTTTATAGAGAGGTTGATGCTGGTGCCAGATAAAGGCGACGTATAAGGGATGACTCATCGTTAATAGTAAACGTTAAGGGTCTAGAGCTTAGGTGTGAAGAGGGGGTTCTCTCACTTTATAACTCTTAACCCTTAACGCCAAACCAAAAACGAAGAATAATTACATTACTTGTTCAACTTCCACGATTTCCGGGATAAATTCCCGTAAGCGGCGCTCAATCCCCATTTTCAGGGTCATGGCAGAACTGGGACAAGACCCACAAGCACCTTGTAGCCGCAGTTTTACAATCGGACCGTCGATTTCAACTAAATCAACGTTACCGCCATCCGCCATCAGGTAAGGACGTAATTCATCAAGGACGGCTTCGACGTTTTCCGAGGTTAATGCTAAGGGGGGAGATAGTGTTTGAGCCATAATTCACCGAGTTTGACAGCACAACTAAGTCAATCCTAGCGTTCTTTGAGCATTTTGAATGGTTGTCATCCTATAGCACAAGGCAGAAAGCAGAAGAGTCCTTACTGGTATCTTCTCGTTGCAGCCGTCAAGAACGTCCTCACCTTTATGGCGACAGGTATACCTTGGACTTGAATAAAATTTGGTGTAGCTTGATACCAAACAATTCGCGATCGCCGCCATTTTCCGCAAGGTATGCTCCCTACCAACCGCCTTGGGTTGAAACCCAAGTCTCAAAGCTAAAGTCGTCTAAAGACGACTGCATCTCTAGTTTTAGTCCATTTTAATGGACAGTAGCTCTGAGTCAAGAACTTTAAATTCTGAAGTATATAGTATTACCATGTGAGCGAGACACTATAGGTTACTTCAATATGTCTCTTCATCCCTAAGTCTGTAACTGCCACCAAATGTTCAAAAAAAGCATCAACTTCATCTATAGCTTTAGCCGTTAGCCTAATTTTTCCCGTGGGTGATTGAGTCCAAGTAAACGCAGGAATACTAAAACCATGGGCAAAACTATGGCGTACCCGTAAAATTTCATTCAATCTCAATCGAACAGCAACTGAGTTCATCTGTCTTGCTGTCCAAACCCAATCATTAATAGGATCATAACCCGTATATCCAACTAATAGGTTTCTTGTATTATCCCAATTGGGTGTATTAAATCTTTCCAGTGCTTGCTCAGCTCTCCCTCTAGCTATTGTATGTATAGCGTAAAATTTAGAATTGAGAGGGTCTGAGGTGACATCAAAAAAGTTACGGACAAGGTCGTTTATATACGCATCTCACCCAGCAACAAATGCGGCTAAAGCAGAGTGATAATATACTTGAGTTTGCTCACGAGATATTGGTCGCAAGCGGATATCTGTGGCAGTTTTTCGTAATATTCGAGCTTTTGTCGATGCAATTTTATACTTGACGGCTGCTGGTGATGACACTGTAGATTCCTAAAGACAGTCTACAAATTCCTTAAGTTTCTCCTTGTATCTTTCCAATGGACCTGAATTTAACTGCACCCGTTCACCGACAATCTTTTTGGGACCTGGTTTAAGTTTGTGCAGGGGTGTACCACTATGAGCCGCGACTACACAAGCACTGTGATAATCTGGAATTTCAATGAAACTGTTACTCGGCGATTCTTTTGGATTTGTAAAAATATGACGATGTTCCCGGTGTATACTATCCATTGTTTGCTTAATCGTTTTGTTTACGGCTTCAAAAGCTTTACTGGCTTTTCCTTCATACCAAGTGACTCGGTTACTTACAAATGTATGTAACTTTGGGATTGATACATCTTCCTCCTTCGCACGTTTTGCAAAGCTGATTCTTGCATAGGGTGCTAGAGTTTTATCAGCTATACCATAGAGAAGTGCAATGACATTCTCAATAGCGCGACGTGAACTATCATCAGCCGTAAATGGTACAACTACTCCTTCTGCAGCAATCAGAGCCAGTTGTGTGTAAATGGCAAAACTGGGGTTACAATCAATGACGAAGAGAGTGTCTCTATCACCACTAGCTCTACGCAGAGCAAATGTTAGATCGAGTATCCAAGTTAATACCTGTTTCCAAGCATCAACGGGAATGGATAACTGAGAAGTTTGTCGAATGGCTTCAGAGATTATTTCCAAAAGATTGTCACCGCAAACCAACCTCAAATTTTCTGGAATGTCTGGGTTGAACTCTTTGGGTTCACACAGAAAAGGAGATACATCGGGAATCATTCTAAAGGGTGAATTCAGTCGTGCTTCCAGGTATCCAGCTACCGTCGCACGGGGAGTTTTATTAATTAAGAGATTTAATGCAGTTGAACCTTTGAGATATCCACCGAGTAAGGTTTCAGATACATTGGCTTGTGGACAAAGATCAATGACATAGACATCTGTCTCAGGATGGAGATAAGCGTATTCAGAAGCGGCGACAAAGCCAAGAAAACTTTTGCCAACGCCTCCTTTATTGTTCCAAAAAGCATAAGAACTCATTGTATTTACTCTCAATATAAAAGCTTGATTTTGGAGAACTAACTGTAAATCATTATGGTTAAATGGTAAATACAGTTCAGATCCTTGATTTTGCTAAGCTTAAATGTTATGATATTTTTCCAAAGCGCATTTCCCTATTGTAGTTGTCTTTACTAAATCCTAAACGATTTTGAAACACGATCGCTTTGTATTTGCCTACGGGATTATCTGGATTCAGATCGTACTCGGTTAGCTTACGCGGATCAATAGCCAGACGATTAACAATCGCTTTCCATTTCATCTCACACTCAGGGACAAGTCAGGTACTTTCGCCAACGCTTCCCGCACTACCTCAGAACCTGCACCCAAAATACAAGATTTTTCAGTTAAATGTCGCTTCCAAGCACGACTTCCGGGTTGTCCAGAAAATAATTGCAGGATATGACGGGTAATTTTATTCAGTTTCAGTCCTTTTGCTACCCAATAATCAATATAATCCAACATCCCTTCCGCGACCTGCTGGCGAGTGGGCGGTATATTGTCCTCTCCAAATATCTGACAATCAGCTTCAGCAAACAGATAAGGATTATCGTAAGCGGCGCGTCCAATCATTACCGCATCGACAAATTTTAACTGTTCCTGTACCTGTTCTAAACTCGTAAATCCGCCGTTAATCTCGATAAATAACTGGGAAAATTCTTGTTTGAGGCGATGCACGTCACTATACCGTAAGGGGGGAACTGTGCGATTTTCCTTGGGACTTAATCCCTGTAACCACGCCTTCCGCGCATGTACACTAAAGTGTTGACATCCGGCTTCGGAGACAATGCGGACAAAGTTTGCCATATCCTCGTAGCGATCGCACTCATCTATGCCAATCCGATGCTTGACGGTAACTGGTATTGTAACCGCCTTTATCATCGCTTCCACCCCCCGCGCCACCCGTTCCGGTTGCGCCATCAGACAAGCACCGAAGTTCCCATTTTGCACGCGATCGCTCGGACATCCTACGTTAAGATTAATCTGGTCATACCCCATCCCTTCAGCGATTCGGGCGCATTCGGCGAGTTCTAGGGGATTATCTCCCCCCACTTGCAGCACCAAGGGTTTCTCTTCGGCAGAAAAACCCAACAGGCGATCGCGATCGCCATGTATAATTGCTGCACTGGTCACCATCTCGGTATAGAGGAGAGTACAGCGCGTAATCTGCCGCATAAAATACCGAAAATGGCGATCCGTGCGATCCATCATCGGTGCAATACTTAACGGATAAGTTACCGGGATGGTGTGAGGTTGAGATTGGGGTAAAACGACGGTATTGGAACTGACCATTGGCGTGTAGAATTTGTCTGGATGCGATCGCACTTCCTATCAGATCCAGATTAACAACTCAAGGACTTCTAGAACATATAGCCGACAAGCCACTTGAGTGAACGACAACACCTGATCATGATCGATCTTCAATCCCAATTGTCAAATCTTCTAACGCTTGTTCAACTTCACCCAACTCCTTTTCTGTGGATGGATCAAGTTCCTCTGTCTCCTCTGAGTCAGTACCTGCTTCATAGCTTTCCATCACCTCATCAACAGCATCTTTGTTCAACGTGGGATCGTGAGTAACCCGCGTCGCATCCTGATTTTGGGGGGTTGACTGTTCTTGTGTCATGGGTAATTGATTCATCTGTTCGCTTTTCCTCTATCAGGATTACTCCAATCCACGCTATAATTATCTATCTACAGCTTGAGAGCTATCCTGCTAACGCTGGACAACTGTGGATACAGCCATCCATAAAGCTCAGGTAACGTCCTATGGGATACCAGGAGTCACTGAGAATCCCGCGCTCTATGTTTCAGCATGAGCGTCGGGAGTATGTCACTAGTCTTGATAATCCCCAGGCTCAGCATTAGCCGCCTGGAGTCGTTGAAATTGCCGCCGGATCAACCGTTGCACGGCAATGATTGCGGGATTGACTTCCACATAGCGACGCTGGGGATTTGCCAGATAGGTTTGCTGCTCACTTTCCATCATTTCAATATCTTGATTGAGAAATCGCATAAATACAAACCGTTCCAGTATGGTAGACAAGAGGGGGTCGAATAGCTGGCGGAACCATTGGGGTAGGGGAACCTTGAAAAAGAATAGGGCAAAGGAACGACTTTCCGTTAGTCCGATGGGGAGGCGCATCAGGTAGAGGTTAGAGACGCCTTCTAGAGAACTGTAATAATGGGGATAGCGATACTGTACCGATATCGTGCGCCGAGTCACTTGATCCGCGCGATCGCTTAATCCTAACCATTGAGCCATACGCCCTTTATAGGAGACATCGTACTCCGCACAGACGGTATTTTCCGTTTCCTGCAAACGTTTGAGAACTGGATCAAACCATCCTTGCAGGTTTTGGTGCAAAAATCCATGAAAAACATCCATGGTATTTTCATTGCAGATAGAAAAATGAGACTTCATCCTGGCACTCACGGGAACCATAAACCAGTCTGGATTGTCAAATTCTGGCATATCTGGCGGTTGACAGGTTTTGGCTAAGGTAGGATCTCCAGGAAAGATCCAAATCAGCTTGTATTTTTCCTGAATCGGGTAAGTACGGACTTGAGCGCAGGGTAGTTTCTGTTCCGGCGGAAAGTAGGGAATGCCTACACACTTTCCTGCACCATCAAACTGCCAGCCATGATAAGGACAGGCTAAATACTCATCTTGGACAATACCTTTATGCAGTTCTACTCCTTTGTGAGGACAAGCATTTTCTAACCCATGGAGTTGACCGGTGGGAGTCCGGTAAACAGCAATGGATTGTTGCCAAATCTTGACAGGTAAGATTTCACCCGGTTGGATTTGATTTGCCCAAGCCACAGGATACCAGTAGTTAGGGTTAATCCCTACTTCTCTAATCGCGTTTTGAACGTTTTGGCTAGTTAGCGTTGTCGCCAGTTCCATTCGGAGCCTCTGTTGTCGATTTATTTGACAATATGTAGCCTGGAATTTCTTATGCGTCAATTGATCGTCATTGGTCATTTGTCATTCGTCCTTCGTCTACCCTGCCTTGGAACCCTCTGCTATAGTTGTCAAAATCTTTAGGTATTTTAAGTTATGTTACGTGATCCTCGGCTGTTAGTGCTGCTAGTCGCTGGCTCTCTCACCACCATGGCGGGGGGAGTGGTGGCGCCAATTTTGCCAGAGATGATCCAGCAACTTAACCTTGATCCGGCATTAGCAGGGAATTTGGTCAGCCTGCATTGTTTAACCATTGCCCTATTTAGTCCGCCATTAGGAATCGTGGCAGATCGGATCGGTCACTTGCGGGTGCTGATTCCGTCATTAATTCTCTACGCCTTATTTGGCACAGCCGGTGCGTTCATGCACTCACTAATGCCGTTGTTAGTCGTGCGGGGACTATTAGGTGCCGCCAGTGGCGGAATTGCGGCGGCGAGTTTGGGCATCTTGGGGAATATGTATGAAGGCGAAGCGCGATCGCAGGCGTTGGGATACGCCACCAGTACCCTAACTATTATGGGCATTGCTTTTCCTTTACTTGGGGGTTGGGTGGGTTCATTTCACTGGCAATGGGCATTTGGTCTGTATGGGATAGGACTACCTATGGCAATCTTAGCCGCACGGTTCTTACCGGAAAAATCCTCCCCAAAAACCAAGGCAGACGCTAAAGATGCTGGAAGTAAACTGCGCCAGGTTTTAGGACGCCCCTACACCCTACGCCTCTTATGCACACTCAGTTTGGTATCCATTGCGATGTACGCGGTGGTCATTTATGCCCCGCAATATCTAAAACAAACCATTGACGCCACAAGCGTGGTTAATGGAATTGTTTTAGCATCACGGGCAATAGGCGCAGCCATCATATCAGCATTTGGCGCGAAAAAGCTTGCCCAGCGCTTGGGACGACCTACGACTGTTGCGATCGGGTTAGGTCTGATGGCGTTAACTTTAAGTACGATTCCCATCCTGCACCAACTGGGTTGGATTTTGGTGACGGCTGTATTCTTTGGTATGGGATTTGGTTTGGTACTCCCCACCCTTTACGGCACTCTGGCGAATCTAGCCCCCCCAGACCTGAAATCCAGTGTACTAGCGGCTGGGACAGGCGCGGGGTTTTTAGGACAGTTTATATCTCCTATCCTGTTAGGACCCGTGTTAGCGTCCTGCGGTTTAGAGTGGGTGTTCTATGCGGCGGCAATTGTGGCACTATTGGCAGGATTGTTGCTATTTGCTCATAAATAATAAGTCAGGTCAACTTGCAGCTTTACTTCCCCTTTAAACTATCTACCAATTCTTAAAGATTTGAGTAATCTAGACGTGAACATCTATCTTCCTGGTTAAAAATTGGATACGATTACATAAACACAGGAATCATAAACATTTCAGGGACAAAAATCATCTGAGTTTAATCTCGTTAGAGTTAATTATTCCTTAGATTTTGTCCACCTACTTATCTGCCTTATCTTTATCCAATTCAGACCAGGACTTGCCCTTAGAGGTGTATCGTGCATCAATCCCCAATTTATTTCTCATACACCTAAACTGTTCCTTTCAATGGATTGAAAGATATACCTAAAATGATGTTCATTGATGTTGTTTCTAATCCTACCGCAGGTATTGAGTTTAACTCCTTTCAAAAGGGTAATAATTACTTAAACCGTATTCGTCGTTTTATTCTTGCCAACAAAATCGGCAAGATAAAGACAAGTGATATTCAGGCTCAATCTCAAACTTCAATTTTCCAGGATATTGATTTTACCGAGACTATTCACTCACTGAAACACAACGGAATTTATCAAAACCTTAACCTCCCTGCACCGATTATCCAAGAAATCCGAGACTTGGCACTGACAAATACTTGCCATGAACCCAATAATCCTCAATTCAGTTTTCATGTCTCCGAAAAAGAAGAAGTGATGAAGCAGACTGGAAAACCATTAGTTCGGGGAATTTACAACAAGACTATAGTGTCATGTCCAGCAATCAAGAAATTAGAAACTGATTCAACATTATTAGCAATTGCTGCTACATACCTCAACGCCGAACCAATTCACCAAGATACTCAGCTTTGGTGGAGTTTTGCCGTAGAGTCAACTCTGTATGAACGACGCCAAGAGGCTCAGAGGTTTTATCGAGCCACGAATAACCCCCGTAGTTTGACCTTTTACTTTTATTTAACCGATGTGGATTTGTGCAGTAATCCTCACGTTTGTGTGCTGGAGAGTCACCGGAAGAAAAAACTTGCTTCTCGGTTTTTGCGTAAAGACCATTCACTCCGAGAAATTAGTCAGTATTATGGTTATCCGAATATAACCTCTATTTGCGGTAAAGCAGGTTTTGGATTTGTAGAAGATGCCCGTTGCTTTCGTAAAAAAAGTTCTCCCAGCAGTAGCGATCGCTTAACCTTGGAACTCAAATTTACCGCTAAACCGCGACCTAAACGCAAAACATTACCTTAACAGAAGATTAAAACTATTGCCTATTGCCTATTGCCTCTCCCCACCACCAGACTTATTCAGCAAGCTCTACTTAGACATGGACTCTCGAAACTGATGCAAAACCCGATCCAAACCCACAGAACGTGAGGCTTTGAACAGTAAGCGATCGCCAGGTTGCACAAATTCGGTTAAATGCTGTACCAAAGCGTCGTCCTCGGCAAAACCTTTGCTAGGTAATGCCGAAATTCCCCTAGTAATCGCTTCGGCTTCCCTATCCTTAAAGGTAATGAATACCGCATCTAATTGAAGTTGCTGGGCTTTCTGTCCAACTTGTTGGTGCAGTTGTTCCGAATGATTGCCTAATTCCTTCATTGAACCCAAAACAGCAATGTGTCGCTTACCCGGCGTCTGGGCGAGGAGGTGTAACGCCGCGATCATGGCTTCAAATCCAGCATTATAGGTTTCATCAAGAATCACGATATCATTAGGTAACTCATAGCGTTGCGATCGCCCCCCAGACATCTGAACCGATAATCCTTGAGTCAAGGGTGTCCAATCAATCTGGAGATGTTTCGCCACGGCTAGGGCGGCTAAATAGTTGAGGGCATTATGTTCCCCCGGTAAGGGTAATGGAAACGTGATACCATCCACCATTAGCCTAAACAGGTCAATGAGTTTTCCCTGGACATCACCACCGTTTAAACCAAACGTCAACGTTTTTCCTTGCCAAACCGTAGCCGCCGTATCCATTAACCGTTGGTTATCATGATTAAGAATCGCCACGCTTGTATCCGGCATCTGCGCCAATAACTCACATTTTGCCTTAGCGATCGCATCCTCCGATCCTAAAAGTCCAATATGCGCCGTCCCCACATTCGTAATCACGCCAATCGTCGGGCGGGCAATTTTGGTCAATAGGGCAATTTGCCCAGAACCCCGCATCGCCATTTCAATTACGGCATAATCATGGTCTGAGTCTAATTCCAGCAATGTTTTTGGCACACCAATTTCGTTATTGTAATTTGCCTGGGTTTTCAGGACATTGCCTTGAATAGACAAAACCGCCGCGATTAATTCCTTCGTCGTCGTTTTTCCAGCAGAACCCGTAACCGCAATCACCGGAATATCAAACTGATCGCGCCACCATCGAGCAAGTTGCTGATATGCCTGTAGAGTATCATCGACTTGAAGCTGGGGTATGTCCTGAAGATAGCGACCTTGGTCACGGTTGGTGATCACCGCGATCGCCCCTTTCTTAATCGCTACCTCAGCGTAGTCATGTCCATCAAAGGTTTCCCCCCGCAGCGCCAAAAAGATTTGACCGGGTTCTAGGTTACGGGTATCAGTAGTAATACCATAGACCCCATTAACCGTCATCGGCACGGACAGATTAACCGGAGTAGCCGCGAGGACTTCGATGAATTGGGTTAACGAAAGCTGACAAGGCATAGTTTCAGGGTGGTGAATACGTTTTAGCCAGTAGTGGTGGTGGGAGTAGGAGATCCACACTCATCTCCTAAACCATTTCCGACTGTTGCAACAAGTCGGGGATCTAAATCGCGTTTTATTCTATATTCACCGAATCTTCACACTTTTGCGGCATGATTTTACAGTATGATCCATACTTAGTTTAGTATGCTTGTATATAGAGATAATATAGTTTATTAGATTTAAGCAACTCTTGACCAAGCTCGTTTAGGCGGGGTAATTCATAAAATGCATCAGGGTTTTCGGTTGTTGAGATACAGGGCAAGTCAAATTTGAGCTTAGATCTGCCAAATTCCATTCAAATCAACCAGCCCACGGCGTTTGCGCGTAGGGGGGTAAACTGAAGTGAATACTAATACTTGGACAGACTCTGACATCAGACAAACTAGCTCACAAGAGCAGCAACTGTACGACCATCTCCTGTATTGCGTACAGGTAGAATCTCCGACGCAGACCCTTGAACGCTTCAAACAGCTATTCATGGACGGCTCTCGATATCCAGAGCCGGAAATCTGGATGGTCTTAGAAAAGCTGGCAATGGATAAGCAGGCGGAGCAAGAGTTCAAGTTTATCCTGAATCGTTGCTGTCACATTCTGATTAACAGCTGGCAAATACAACCGCAACACCAAAGCGCCATCCCTGAATTGGTCGCATTACTGGATAATATTCCACCTACAACCGGGGTTTACTCTCGCGGTTCTAGGCGTCTGCGACATCTGCTACAGCTTTTTAAAGAAACCGACCAATATCTTACCCTACATCGCTTATCTCAGGTGGTCGGTGAAACATCCACCAGTTCTACAGAAGTCGGACCTCTCATTCAGCGATACCCCTATCTGTACGAACACTGTTTGCTGAGTGAAGATAGCAGTTATGAACATCAACAAACCGTGCGGCAAATTCAATCCCGGCTTCAGCAGCGCTTCGAGCTAGATTTGTCAAAGTACGTGACTTATCAGGTGCGATGCGCCCAAATGAAACGTCAGGACTCGAAAGACGCTTCGACTAAAATTATCCAACCTGTCAAAAATCCCACCCTTCTAACGGATCATGAGTTGGGGACTGCCCTAAAACAGTTTGTCGGCAAAGTCCAAGGCTCTCATACGTGCCGGGATCTGGCTCAAAGTTTCCTCACCCATAGCAGCCAGACTCCTTGCTACAAAGACTTTAAGGACGATTTGTATGAGTATCTGACAGCTTCCATTAATCCAGCCTACGGAAAACGGCAGTTTAATAGCCGATTGCATGAGCATCTGAAAAATACCTTACCTCAAAGTGATAATCAGAAGCCCAGCGAATTTCTGATTTTGCGAACCTGTAGCCAGTTATTAAATTTTCTGGTTGTTGAGAGTTCTCAGCGACCGAAACATTTTGTTTTTGTCGATCTGATCACGAATTTAGGCGCAACGGTTACTACGGTGTTGCTACTTAAAATTGTGCTGCTGTGTCGTAAAGTTAAGCCCTATTTGGAAAAGCGATTCTCTATTTTGTTTAATCATTACGAGTCTTCCACGAGAGACGGTGTACCTTGGTTAATTAAGTCTCTGGAAAATTTGAATGTGGCTTTTAGTATTCATTTTGGTAGAGCTGACCTTTCCTGTCTGAGTCAAATTATGTAAATTGGTCATTGGTCATTGGTCAAAGAGTTCTTAATCAGGAAGGGTTATCGGGTAAATCGCCCAAGTATACACGACTACCCTAAAAACTCAGTCTTCTCAATCAACTGACGTAGACTTTTCCATTCTGGCAACCACTCCCATACATTTTCTAGTCGCTCAATTCGGCTGACAATCTTTTCTACAAAAACATCCTCTGGTGATGAATCAGAGGAAGCAGGGGGTTCAAAGCCCCACTCTTGTAATTTAGTTCTCATTGCGTATAGCAAATCTTTTCCAGCCAAACAGCATAAATAGTCATTAAAACGTGACCCACCACGGCGAAACTGAGGCAGTAATGTATTGAATTTAGTTTGAACATCTTCCTCGGAGATAAGGCGATCTCCCTTGTAGTCTCGGACAATTTCACCGATCTTCGTCAAACAGGCTTTTTTCCCTATCTGCTTAGGAAAGTAATGTCCTTTTCTAACTTCTTCACCCCAAAAATTCTTAAAGCGTTCGCAAGCCAAGGCTGTTCGTGCTGCTGAATAAGCAGAAATTCTGTCTGCTGCCTCGTCTAGAGCATTCTGATATTCCTGGCGTGAAGGCGCTTTTTTTAAGGCTCTTTGTACAACTGCTGGGTCAATTAAATAGTTTTCAATCTCTTTTCTTTCCCATGACCAGCCAACCCACACCTGATCATACGTACATCGCACAGGTTCATCAAATTTTTGCCAATCCCGACAATCAAAATCACGGTCAACCAGACAAGCTAAATTAGGGTTTCTGCGCCGATCTGCAATAATACTGCTGAAAAAGCTTGACGTTTTTCCTCCCAGAGGACGAATATCACTTATGGGCAGCAGTTGACGAATGACGCGAATATCAATGCTTTTAGCATTCCCCTCACAGTAGAGAACAGTTACAGACATAGCTTTCCTCCTGCTAGTCGGTAGGTTTCATGTTCTCCAACAATATTGCTTACCGAGTCTGAGTGAGTTGTAATAATAAACTGACACGTAGGCTCAATTTTCATAAGTTGAGACACAAAATATTGAGCCGCAGGAGGATGTAAATTCAGGTCAACTTCATCAATTAAGACAACGGAATAAGCAATTTGTTGTCTCACAAATTCATACAACATAGGAAAGATCGACTGTTCTCCAGCTGACATTTCAGCAATGTCATAGGTTCTGTATCCATCGTTGAGCAAGAAATAAGTCTCTTCTTCGGTGGGAGAGTCTAAACTCGGACGCTGTTCTAACCCAAAAAACGATCGCTCTGGGAATACCTTTCTATACAATCTTTCTAAATGTAAGAGATAGCTAGTTGAATAATCCCCTTTAGCAGATTGTTTTTTGCGATACCAATCAACTAAATACTGTCGCAACTGCCCTACTCCTACTTCAAATGATGTTTCGCTACTGCGTTTTTTGAGGTTGTCTGCGCTACTATCTCCTTTGAAATTTGAGCCTAAGTTACGAAACTGATCGAACCAAAAAATACCTGGAAGTTTTGAGAAATAATGTCGGACAGATTGATCGTTCCTTTTGTTGATAAACCATTGAGCATAATATCTGCCCCTAAACTGAAGGCGCTCGGCAGGAGTATCCCCAGCTTTCCAATAATCACCAGTTAAGACTAGGTTAACTCTCTGGCTATCTCCAGGTTCAACAAAGTCGTGCATTTCTTTAAATTCTGGCGGTTGAGCCTTGTACCATTTGTCAGCCAGTTCACGAGTCGCGTCTAGTTCTTTTTGTTCAAACACAACCTGCATCTCAATTCTGGGATCTCCCCATCTCCAGTAGCGACCGGGAAGAAAACCAATCCAGTCGAAATCAGAGATATCCTGAATCCGACCTGTTGCGAATGCTAATGGAAGCGCGATCGCCTGTAATAGAGTTGTTTTACCCGTACCGTTATCACCCAAGATAAGATAGCGATCGCTAACTTCATCCAAAATCCCATTTTTGAAGTAAATCTCTAGTTGATCAAACCGCTTGAAGTTTTGGATATGAATTGACTCGACTTTCACTCAATCATCCCCTAGTACATAAAGTATGAGTAGCTAAGGGTATCTTAGCCCAGGATGTCTAGGAGCGCCTTAAGGAATTATCCGGCTGTTGTAGAGGCTCATTGCCTTTTCAACTCCTTCCTTTAGTGAGAGTTCTATGGCGTCAACGGCGAGTTGGAGAACTTCGGTGATGATCTTAGATTCGTCAGGAGAGAATTTGCCCAAAACGTGACCGACGGTGTTCTTTTCTGGGTCAGACTTGCCAATTCCAATGCGTAGGCGGGGGAAACTTTGGGTTCCTAGATGAGCGATCGCGGATTTCATGCCGTTGTGTCCTCCCGCAGAACCTGACAGGCGTATACGTAGCCGCCCCACGGGTAAATCAAGCTCATCATAGACTATCAAAACGGATTCTGGGGGAATCTTATACCAATCTATCGCGGCACGAATCGCTTGCCCAGAACGATTCATGTAGGTCAGGGGTTTGAGTAAACGTAGTTTGTCACCCGTTAAGCTACGTCCTTCTGCCAACAACGCTTGGAAGCGACGATTTTCGCTCCAAGAGATTTGCACCCGACGGGCTAGCTCATCGACGACTTCAAAACCAATGTTATGACGGGTTTTGTCATATTTTGGTTCGGGATTACCCAAACCTACAATTAGTTGAGGAATCACTAAACTGTCATTCGTCATTTGTCATTTGTCATTTGTCATTCGTCATTTGTCATTTGTCATTTGTCATTTGTTAGGGAACAGGGAACAGGGAACAGGGAACAGGGAACAGGGAACAGGGAACAGCTTATGATCTTATGTCATTGGTGAGTAGAGAAATTCTCCCTTGTCCTCCCCAGCTTCCCCATCTCCCCCAGCTCCCCCAGCTTCCCCATCTCCCCCAGCTCCCCCAGCTTCCCCATCTCCCCCAGCTCCCCCAGCTCCCCTGCTCTCCATCTCACTACTTCACTCAGGCAGGAGGAGACTGAAATAGGGATTCTAGGTAGACACGAGCGCAAGCCCGATAGGTCTGGGAGGCTTCGGGTGTCTTACCACTCCCATTTTGGAGCAAAAACAGCGATAGCGCTGCGGCAAAAACCCGATCTTGATCCCAAGTGGGATGGGTTTCTAAGTAGCGTTTGAGGGACTCGTGTAGGTCTTCAGGGATTTCTGCCAAAATGCTGACGGTTGCGTTCATAGTTACCTCTCTATCGAATAGCGTGTTGGGACAAAAGCCACCTTGCTCGCTCTCTACATGTCTGTGGAAATCGGCTAATGTAGCTAAAACCTAGCGGCAAATAGACTTAGACACAGCACCCACTGCTCTTATTGCTTTTGCTTGTCTCAAGTTTTTTTTATGGGTAGGTCGCACTATTCTCAACTGAGATGGGGTGGGGTTGTCAATGATACGAAATATTACAAGGTCACTCAAATTGCCAAAATGCTAACGATAGAATCAGCCTTTGAACCCAATTTTCGTTACATAAGTTTACACAAATTCAGTCTAGTATCGCCTCCATATCCTTGATGGGGAAAATCCCCAACATGAGGGGATAGGCTCGATCCCGCCGTTCATCCCTGTGGAAAACCTGATGTAATTTGTGGAAAACTTGGAAATTTCATGTGGAAACACTGGGGAATCTAGTGGGGAAAACTAGGTGAAAAGATAAGAATTGCAAATTGTTTGATCGGGGACGGATCAATACAAGGATCAATACTACTCGGATCAGCTTTAGGGCGTCGATCCAGCCCCCACAGTTGACACTCAAAAGAAGTAGAGACGTGACCGATCACGTCTCTACTTGCGGGTCTGCGGGTCTTGTTCCCCGTGGTTCCCCTGCTTCCCCGCACCTCTCTGGAATTTCCAGGGGTCAAGCCACAGAGTCAATGTTGAGGGAATGACCCAATACGCTAAAAACCTGGCGTTGCTCAAATAACTCCACTAAGTCGCCGTTAATTTTATTTTTGGTGGCTTCTTGGCGAAGGATTTTCAGTGCTGTTTCCAGAGGTAGTCGCCGCTTGTAGGGGCGATCGCTGGCGGTGAGAGCGTCATAGATGTCGGCAACGGTGAGCATTTGGGTTTGGATGGGAATTTCATCTTGCTTTAAGCCCCTGGGGTAGCCACTGCCATCTAGTTTCTCGTGATGTCCAAACGCAATTATCGGAACATTTTTGAGGTGCTTTGTCCAGGGAATGCGTTGGAGAAAATGGTAAGTGTGAGTAACATGAGATTCAATGCCCAGACGCTCTTCAGGGGTCAAATTTCCTTTTGGCACAAGCAATTGAACCATCTCAGCCTTGGTAATCAGGGGTTTGATTTGACCATCCACATCTCGATAGGTGTATTGGGACAGGGCGGTCAGTTGAGTTAATGTTTCCTCTGTAAATGCCTGAAAATCGCGAGTGAGCAGTACTTCTGGCTGATTGAGTTGTTGCACAAATTCCCGATAATGCTTGATTGTTTCAATGGCTTGAGCCAGTTGGGTATCAAGCTGTTCCAGTTTTTGGCAGTGAGGGCAGCTCGAAGTTGAGGTGTTATTGTCATGGCGATGGCCAGGATGTTCGAGTAAATACTTGAACTTGTTGTGAGCGCATTCCATTTCTAGAGTGCGTTGTGCTAGGGCAAAGCGATGGAGAATCACCTCTAGCTGTGAGGGATAGAGTTTCTTGCGCTTGCCCAAAATGGCTTCTGGGACACCCACTTTGCCAAAGTCATGTAATAATGCCGCATAGCGAAGTTCTCGGATTTGGCGATCGTTCAAATACACGGAACTCAGAGAACCCTTGGTGATTGCCGATGTTTCTTCACAGAGTCGCACGGTGAGTTCTGCCACCCGTTCCGAGTGACCAGAGGTTGTCGGGTCGCGTGTCTCAATAATTTGCACAGAGGCTCTGACAAAGCCCTCAAACAGATTTTCGATGCTTTCTTGGAGATGATGGCGTTCAATGGAAATCGCCGCCTGAGACGCCAGCGATCGCACAATCCGCTCTTCCCAGTCTGAATAGGGCTGGGTCACGTCCACAGCGTTTTGGGGTGTGAGCATGACATCAGGGCGGCGCTTGCGATTAATCAGTTGTAATACGCCAATAATTTCCCCGTCAGGTTTTTGCATCGGCAAAACTAATACCGAACAAGTCCGATAGGGCATATTCGTGTCAAAACTGCGGTCAAGGGCGTAAGGCACATTGGCGGGCAATTGATACGCATCTGCCAACTTTAAACTTTCACCCGTTAGCGCGACGTACCCCGCTAAACTTTTACGGTTGAGAGGCATTACGAACTCGTTGAATGGCTTGTTGGGCAACGAGTCATTCTGTGCCACCTTAAATAACAATTTCGGCTCTGCCTGAGTGTGATCGATCAGATACAGACTACCTGCATCACTAAACGTAATTTCCCTGCTTTTGGATAAAATTAGTCGGAGTAATTCCTCCAAATCATTACTACTTGAAAGGGCTGTACCAATTGCCAGTAACTGCTCTATCAGTTCTACCCTTTCAGAGGATTCTTGTAAAAACTCTTGATTCTCAAGGTTTGAGATATGGATTGGCGCTACTTTCATAAGTTTTTCCACAGATATAAAGGATCACATTTTAATGGCTTTTCGTGACTTCAATTCCTTGACCCGCAAAGCATTGGATTACTCCTTTGATAGGGATAGATTCTTTTCTATTCAAATATTAAATTGAATGAAAGTATCAAAGATCTAGTATACCCACTAAATTTACCAAAGGAATCCGCCAAATATTGTATTTTTTCGATAAAGCGGCGCTTTATTTTTCTCTGAATAAAGAAAAATTTACCTTGTTTCTGTATAGTGTCATTGGAGAATGGCATTATTTTTTAGGCGTATTTTAAATTAATTTATAAAAAACTCTGTCAAATTAAACTTGATTCTATTTTTTAATTTTTTGGTAACGATTAAACCTTCAATAATTAACCAGACAACAAACATAATGGATGAATATTCTTATCTATTAAATGCTTATGTGGCTAACCTCCATAGCTAGGCTATGGGCGGGGTAGTTGATGGCTCCGTATACTCAGTCATCGGCATCAATAAAATGCCGCTTAATCCCCTTATTCAAGGGTTCTGGCAAAAACTCCGGACATTTAGGCAAAATTGTTAACCACCCTTGATATTAAGTCCGGTTGAATACTTACACTTTGTACACTTTGGTGGAAACAAGGCAGAGGGCAGAAGGAAATAATTACTGTTTAGGCGGACATGATATGGACAATCAACCCAAAAGAAAATCCCCTGGTCAGTGGTTAAACTGCCAGGGGTATCAAACTCCCAATGTATTTTTCGGTCTCAATCTAGAGCCTACTGGTTTCACCGACTAAATGAGATCCGTAAATTCTGGGATCTTTGTCCAAGTCCAGTTTGATAATTCCTTAATTTCCCGGATTCTGTTGGTTTCCCAAAATCGTTATCGTATAAAGGCAACGAAAAAATGCAAGCTCTCAGTTGTAGATGGCAATCCCTGGTGGTATTCTCCGACTGCCAGGGGTTTTCTTTATCCCTTCCGCCTAAAGGTTAGGACGTTCTTGATGGCTTAAATGAACACGTATAGCGCTACGCGCTAGGCAATAGGCAATGGGCAATAGTATTGTTCTCCCCCAGCTCCCCCAGCTCCCCCAGCTCCCCCAGCTCCCCCAGCTCCCCCAGCTCCCCCAGCTCCCCCAGCTCCCCCAGCTCCCCCTGCTCCCCCAGCTCCCCCTGCTTCCCCTGCTTCTCTTAAACCTGGCGTTTCGTCCGTTGACGGTGTGCCGCTTGGCGTAGTTTAAGGCGGTAAGGATCAGCATCTTTGCGCCAGATGACGCGATGTCCTTGGAGTTGAGCGCAATGGTCAATCAAACATTGTTGCCAGCCTTTGCGCGTACCAATCGTTTGGGTATTATCCAGCAGTCCCCAGTCTTCTTCCTGACGAGTGAGTTTGGCAAATTTTTCGTACAGGGGATAATCTGGAGTGACGAAGGTTTCTTTACGGTGTAAGACAGGGGGATTTCTGGAGGCATCGTAATGGCGATAGGCAACCTGTAAATCCTGCAAGTCAATGTTCATGCTTGTGTGTAGTTCTGGATGGGGTTCAGTGTCGAAATTGGGATAGAACAGGTAGGATATTTTAGGTTGATTAATATGAAACTTGACTAAGGTTGCCCCCTCTAGGCGACCAACAGTCCGGCTGGCGCACCCTTCGTAGAGTCGGAGTGGGGCTTCGAGGGCTTCGAGTGCCGAAACGTGGACGTAGAGGGCGCTGGGAAGAAGTTTACCCACTGGAGAGCGCTTGCAGCAATTGGCAATTAAGCCGGGATTGCCCACACTCAAAAGGATTAAATCAGCCGCAGCACAGGCTTGTTGATAGTTGCCAAAGAAGGCTCTAATATCATTTTGGACTAAGGGATCTAATTGACCAAACTTGGGGCGACCATTGAATTTAGCCAAGGCGAGATAGACGAGGAAATCATGGCGACGTTTATCTGCGATCGCATCCCATTCGTTTTGCTCAGTCACTTGTAAAATAACCTTAAAGGCACGGCGTAGGGTGCCGAATTCTTCCAGGATTTCTTCAGTATTGGCGAGTTCCAGGGGACTGGGAAGGCGTCCCCGTTCAGTGACAAATGCCATCAGAGGGGCAAGCATATCTTTGTAGTCCTCGAACCGCTTCACACTGAGGCGGATTCTGGGGATAATGGTACGAGAGCGGAAGCGGGATGCCCGGAAGCTTTCGGCTTGAGTGGAATCTCGGAAGATAAAATAGATGCCCAAGTCAACGGGAATGGCATCAACCCCTAATACTTGGTCAATATAGGCTTTGAGTTCTTCTTGTTCGTAGTATTTCTGAAACGTATTCCGGCGGGTGACAATACCATCGCCATAAGCAATTTGCCCAGAATTACGGTCATCAATTAAAACTTGGGCAGAGACAATCAGCACCTTTTGGGTAAGTTCCCAGGCTTTTAGTAAGGCTTGGCGACGTTCTCCTGGCTTTTCAATCACATTGATGACATAGCCCAAGTTAACGATATCTGAGGGGACGAGGGAATTGCCGCCATGGTAGTAGGGGTCCCAACCAGCACAGGTATAATCTTGCCGACGCAGACGATTGATGTCACTACCACGACCACAGCCGTAGTCAAAAAAGGAAGTATCTTTAGTCAGAATTGCACTTTCTAAGGCTAGTCGCACTGGCTTCGACAAGTTAGTGCGGACTATTGCAGCCCTGTGACGCTCGATTTCAGTACCGTCTGGGATAGGAGCAACCATAGCTGAGTCAGCGAGCTTTTTGACTAATATACTGGTAAATCTCCGTGAGCGCTACTCTTTATAACAGGAGTTGAGTCTAGTCAAAGTGAGATAAGAGAGATGCGTGAGCGAGTATGGAGAGGGAAAGCGCAAAACGGGTAGAGTGTAAGCGTTATCCAACAGGTTTTCCCATGCGATCGCATTTCCTGGTTTTTCGGTAAACTCAAAGGTATTCCGCCCCTCATCATCACCCAGCTATGACCACAGTGACGATTGTTTGAGTTAGCGGACGTTTAAAATAAATGTGACGAATCCAACGTTAATGACAAATAAGAAATGACAAATGACAAATGACAAATGACAAATGACAAATGACAAATGCCACGCATCTTTGACAACATAGAACAATCGCTATTACCGACATTACGGGATACCCTGCAAATTTCCCAACGGGCTGACTTTTGTGTCGGCTATTTTAATCTGAGAGGGTGGCGTAAAATTGATGATACGATTGAACAGTTTGGCGGTGGCGAAGACGCTTGTTGTCGGCTGTTAATTGGGATGCAGCGCTTACCGAAGGATGATGTGCATTCGGCGTTGGCGTTGGGGTGTGAGGATAGAGGGATTGACAATAGCACAATTATTCGCTATAGAAAACAGATTGCCCAGGACTTTTGTGAACAATTAACTTGGGGCGCACCCACGAATGAGGATGAAGCGGGCTTACGCCGATTGAGTCAGCAACTGAAAACCCAGAAAGTTATTGTTAAATTATTTCTGAGATATCCGCTTCATGCCAAATTGTATCTGATTCATCGCCGGGATATTAATAATCCCACGATTGGTGTTTTGGGTAGCAGTAACCTGACGTTATCGGGGTTACAATACCAGGGCGAGTTAAATGTTGATATTTTAGACCATGATGCTTGTCAAAAGCTACAACTCTGGTTTAATCAGCGTTGGGATGACCGCTGGTGTATTGATATTTCCCAAGATTTGGTGGAAATTCTTGATCAGAGTTGGGCAAGAGATACGTTAATTCCGCCTTACTATATTTATCTGAAGATTGCCTATCATTTATCTCAAGAAGCCAGGGCGGGGTTATCGGAATATCAGATTCCCCGTGAGTTTCGCCATCAGTTATTTGACTTTCAAAAAGCCGCTGTACAAATTGCTGCCCGTCATTTAAACCGTCGGGGTGGGGTATTGGTGGGAGATGTTGTAGGGTTGGGGAAAACATTAATTGCTTCAGCGTTGGCGAAGATTTTGGAAGAGGATTTTTTCTTAGAAACTCTGATTATTTGTCCCAAAAACTTGGTGACAATGTGGCAGGACTATGTTCACCGCTACGGGTTACGGGCAAAAGTCCTGTCCTTAAGTCGGGTGCAGATAGAGTTGCCCAACGAACGCCGTTATCGGGTGGTATTAATTGACGAGAGTCATAACTTGCGGAATCGAGAGGGGAAGCGGTATCGGGCAATTCAGGAATATATTGCCCTGAATGAGAGTCGCTGTATTCTGTTGACGGCGACACCTTATAATAAAACCTATTTGGATTTATCCAATCAACTGCGTCTATTTGTTCCTGATGATCAGGATTTAGGGATTCGTCCCGAAAAACTGTTGAGTGAGTTGGGCGGAGAAATCGAATTCAGCCGCAAACATCAAGCCCCCGTGCGTTCATTAGCGGCGTTTGAAAAGAGTGACTATCCCGATGATTGGCGAGAATTGATGCGGCTGTATATGGTGCGTCGAACGCGCAGTTTTATTCAGGAAAATTATACGAAAGATGATGAACAAGGAGGAAAATACCTTAAGTTTCCCGATGGAAGACGGGCATATTTTCCCCTGCGCCAACCGCAGACGATTAAGTTTAACTTGGGTGCGGGGAATGATCCCTATGCGGCGCTTTATTCAGAGGAGATGGTTAATCTGCTGAATTCCCTAAATTTGCCTCGATATGGATTGGGGAATTATGCGATATCAGAAAAGTCAGCTAAGGGGAAATCCTTAACCGCAGCGGAAGCGGTACAGCTAAAAGGGTTATCTCGCGCCGGGAAACGATTGATGGGATTTTGTCGGACTAACTTATTTAAACGCTTAGAAAGTGGTGGGGTAGCCTTCCTGCAATCCATTGACCGCCATATCTTACGCAATTATATTTTTTTGCACGCGATCGCACAAGGCTTACCGTTACCCATTGGTTCCCAAGAGGCGGCGCTGCTGGATACTCGCACCAATGATGAGGATATGGATTCGGTGGCGGGAACGTTACTGGATTTCGATGATGAGGAGGAAGTCACCGGGGAAGAATTATTATCTCAAACCGAGATAGACTATCGCCAACGGGCGGCGCTGATTTATCATGAGTATTCGACTCGGTATCAGGGGCGGTTTAAGTGGCTGCGTCCGCAGTTATTTAAGGCTTCGCTGAAAAAAGATTTACTCGCTGATGCGAAAGCCTTAATCAGTCTGCTGAATCAATGTGGGGAATGGGATGCGAATCAAGACCCCAAATTGGCGGCGTTAGTTCAGCTAATCGGTGAGGTTCATCCCCAAGAAAAGGTGTTGATTTTTAGTCAGTTTGCGGACACGGTACATTATCTGACTGACCAACTCCAGCAACGGGGAATTGATAAGGTTGCAGGGGTTACCGGGAATTCTGCTAACCCGGCTGAAATCGCGTGGCGGTTTAGTCCCGTGAGTAACGATAAGTCCGTCTCCTCTGAGGAGGAATTACGGGTTTTAATTGCCACCGATGTCCTGAGTGAAGGGTTAAACCTGCAAGACTGCGCCATTATTGTCAATTATGACTTACCTTGGGCAATTATTCGCCTGATTCAACGGGCGGGACGGGTAGACCGAATTGGTCAAACGGCGGCGAAAATTCTTTGCTATTCGTTTTTACCCGCAGCGGGAGTGGAACGGATTATTCGACTCCGAGAACGCTTGCGTCAACGACTGCAAGAAAATGCGGAAGTGGTGGGAACCGATGAGGCGTTTTTTGAAGAAGATACCAATGAACAGACGCTATTAGATTTGTATCACGAAAAGTCTGGGATTCTTGATGGCGATGAAGATAACGAAGTAGATTTGACGTCGGAGGCGTATCAAATTTGGCAGAATGCGACTCAGAATAATCCCACGCTGAAAAAGAAGATTGAAACCTTGGCAAATGTGGTCTATTCCACCCGCAAGCATCTCCCGACGACCAGCCAACCGGAGGGAGTATTGCTATATATGAAAACGGGCGAAGGAAATGATGCCCTAGCTTGGATAAATAAGCAGGGTAAGAGTGTTACCCAGTCACAGTTTGAGATTCTGAGAATGGCACGCTGCGAACCGGAAACTCAGGCAATTGACCGTCATCCTTCCCATCATGATTTAGTCCAAAAGGGGGCGGAACTAATTGCGGAGGAAGAGAAAAGTACCGGGGGTCAATTGGGACGTCCTTCGGGGGCAAGATTTCGTACCTATACACGGCTGAAACGGTATGTTAACGAGATGCCTTTGTTAGCGACGCCAGATTTACATAAAGCAATTGACCAAATTTATCGTTATCCCTTGCGACAGTCAGCGATTGACCGCTTGAATCGGTCGTTGAAAAGTGGGATGGATGACCAACAGTTTGCTGAGTTAGTTGTGGCGCTGTATTTAGATGACCGTTTGTGTTTTGTTCAGGAGGAAGGGAGAACTCAAGACCCGGAAATTATTTGTTCGTTAGGATTATTTCAAGGATAAGCTAGGGAATCATGATGACATCACTCACTATTCCAGAAACCCAATTAACCCTCGTCGAGTTTTTGGCACAACCGGAAACCAAGCCAGCCAGGGAATATGTCAACGGTAAAATTCACCAAAAGCCCATGCCTCAAGGAGAACATAGTGTTTTACAAGGTAGTTTAGTCACGGCTATTAATCAAGTAGCGATATCCGATAAGTTAGCCTATACCTTTCCCGAATTACGCTGTACCTTCGGTGGACGTTCGATTGTTCCCGATGTATCTGTTTTTACCTGGCAGCGTATTCCGCGTAAAGCTAATAACCGGATTGAGAATAAATTTAAAATTGCCCCAGATTGAACAATTGAAATTCTCTCTCCTGACCAATCCCCTAGTCGAGTAATTGATAATATTCTGTTCTGTTTAAATCATGGAACTCAGCTAGGATGGTTTATTGAACCGGATGATGAATCGGTTATGGTCTTTCAACCGAATCAGTTACCTGTTGTCAAGTATAAGACAGATAGTTTACCTATTCTTGATAGTTTAGGCGATTGGCAGCTTACGGTGGCGGATGTATTTAGTTGGTTGAATTTGGATTAAAATTGTGTAGGGGTGTACGCTCCGTGCGCCCAAGTATTTATGGCTTTCTAAGTTACCGTATAACGTAGAATTTCATCAACCACAGCGGTACATAAAACACAGAGGAAAGAGGAACAAACACAAAGATAAGGGCGCACGTCGGTGTATAAAGATAAGGGCGCACGTCGGTGTATAAAGATAAGGGCGCACGTCGGTGCGCCCCTACAACTTACAAACCTGTATCTTTTTGTGAGAATATGGTTCAAACAATTCAAGCTAGAGATGTCACGCTAGGACAATTAGAAACCCACTTCCAGCTTCAACGAGTTGAGGATGAACAGTTCTTCCCAGAATGGCATGGTGATTTACCCGAACTTACCGACTGGCAAAACCAACTCTTAGAACAAGTCCGTTCGGGCTATTTCAATTTACTCAAACAACCCCCTTTACTCGAAAAACCTATCAACCTCCCCGTTGTCTCCCCGTTATTATTTATCGGACAATTTTATCTATCGCCTTGGAATTTAAGAGCCGAGAGTAGTGTCCAAATCTCAGCTCAAGACGAAGAACGCGGAATTATTGTTAAAGGGAATCTTGACACTTTGATGATTACGACTGGGGGAAGTTTTCTTTTCCTGAAAGTTGTCAAAGACACTACCCCTCTGTATGCTATGTCTGATTTGTTTGGAATTGGCAATCGCCAAAATGGTTTGGGTGATGTCCTCAAAATCTTAAAGAAACTGATTTATTTATCTATTTCTGCTAATTTGGAATAGATAGTGGTACCTCGATAAGGGCGCACGTCAATCCAAGGGCGCACGTCGGTGCGCCCCTACGCCAAAATGTGTCACGCCGATTGTCAGCGCTTAAGTGTTTAGGGCGAAGACAGCGCAACTACAAACCTGTATCCTGATTTTTAGGAGATATGAATTATGCCCCTCAATTTTCAGCGCACCCGTGATTTACTTTATGATTTCCAGTTTCATGAGTTATTTATTGAAGAATTAGGCTGGTATCAACCCTCCACGAAGAAAGCGGTATCTTTGGAGATTGAGGATAAAAGCTATCAGTATCAACGGATTGCGGAAGCGTCTGGGGTGGTGGTGTTTGAAGTGACGGGAGAGGATGGTACGATTCCTGAAGCAAAACATCGGGTGGCGATTCATCAGGAATTGACGGAAAAAATTGCCGAAAATTTGTTGATTTTTGTGGATAATGAGCGCAGCCGTAGTCTGTGGTATTGGGTGAAGCGGGAGGAGTCAAAGCGTTATGTGCGTGATCATTTATATGTGAAGGGTCAACCGGGGGATTTGTTTTTGAGTAAGTTGGGTGGGTTAGTGATTGATATTTCCCACCTGGAAGCGGGTGAACCCTCGGTGATTGAAGTCGCCCAACGGTTACAAAGTGCTTTTGATATTGAACGGGTTACGAAGAAGTTTTATAAGGCGTTTCAGGAACAACATCAGGAGTTTCTTCGGTTTATCCAAGGGATTGATAGCGAAGGGGATTGTCGCTGGTATACGTCAGTTATTCTGAATCGCTTAATGTTTGTTTACTTCTTACAGAAAAAGGGTTTTATTGATAATGGTGATTTCGATTATCTGCACAATAAGTTAGCCGAGAGTAAGCAGCGGGGAGAGAACCGCTTTTTTCGGGAGTTTCTCCAGGCGCTATTTTTTGAAGGCTTTGCTAAACCGGAATTTGAACGGGAATCGGAGGTGCAACGGTTAATTGGGCGGGTAAACTATTTAAATGGGGGATTATTTCTTAAGCATCGGATTGAGCAAGAGTATCCGCATATTGCTATAGCAGATGAGGCGTTTGAGCAGATTTTGGATTTGTTTTCTCGCTATTCCTGGAATCTGGATGATACCCCTGGGGGTAAGGATGATGAGATTAACCCGGATGTGTTGGGGTATATCTTTGAGAAGTATATTAACCAGAAGGCGTTTGGGGCGTATTATACCCGCCCGGAGATTACCGAGTATTTATGCGATCGCACGATTAATAAGCTTATTTTAGATCGGGTGAATGCATCGATTCTAGGGGATTCCTCTCAACCCGCCTGTAACCAGGGGGAGAGGTTTGCGGATATCAACGAACTACTGATTAAGCTTGACTCCCCGTTGTGCGATCGCTTAATCCACGATATCCTTCCTAATCTATCACTCCTTGACCCTGCTTGCGGTTCTGGAGCCTTCCTCGTCGCGGCGATGAAGACGCTTATCTCAGTCTACACGGCGGTTATCGGCACTATCAAGTTAAAGGGCGATCGGCGTTTGAAAGCGTGGTTAAATAAGATTGAGGAAAATCATCCCTCATTATCTTATTTTGTCAAAAAGCGGATTATTACCGATAACCTCTATGGCGTAGATATCATGGAGGAGGCGACGGAAATTGCTAAATTACGGTTATTTTTGGCGCTGGTTTCTTCCGCCCAAGAGGTTGAGGAGTTAGAACCTTTACCGAATATTGATTTTAACATCATGGTGGGGAATTCGTTAATCGGATTGATTCGGGTGGATGAGGAAGGATTTGATACGGTTGGCGATTCCAAATATAAACAGGGAAATTTACTGCAATCTCTAGCCGCCAATAGTTATCGGCAGATTTTGGACGAAAAGAACCAAAATATAGACTTATACAAACAACACGCTTTTCAGTCAGAAGATATTGAAGAAACCTCTCAGGATTATCGATTACAAGCGCTGCGGAATGAGATTGACAAGCTAAACCGTGATTCGTACAAGAAGTTAAATCAGTTATTGCTGGATGAGTTTAGTAAAAGACTTGGCATCAAGTACGCGCAAGCACAGTTGAAAGGGAAACCAAAGAAACGTTTACTCACTGTTGAAGATATTGATAAGTTAAAGCCGTTTCACTGGGGCTATCACTTTGACAAGATTATTGAAGAAAGAGGCGGGTTTGATGCGATTATCACAAATCCACCGTGGGAAACCTTTCAACCCGATGCTAAAGAGTTTTTTGCCGAATACAGCAATACCATATCTAAGAAAAAAATGTCTCTTAAACATTTCAAGGTAGAGGTGGAACGTCTATTGCTTGATAAAACTATTGCCAATGCTTGGTTAAACTATCAGAGTAAATTTAGCCACCCAAGAGAATATTTCAGATTTGCTGAACAGTACCAGAATCAAGTTCCCATTATAAACGGTAAACGACACGGCAAAGACGTTAATCTGTATAAGCTATTTATAGAGCAATGTTTTAATCTCCTGCAACCTCAAGGAGAATGTGGGATTGTTGTCCCTAGTGGTATTTATACAGACTTAGGTGCAAAAAAGCTACGAGAGTTACTTTTTAATCAAACTCAAATTACTGGCTTATTTGGCTTTGAAAATCGCAAGGCAATATTTGAAGGAGTTGATAGTCGCTTCAAGTTTGTTATCTTAACGTTTGAGAAAAATGGCATAACTCAAAGCTTCCCAGCAAAATTTATGCGTCATGACGTACAAGAGCTTGAGCGTTTTCCCGGTAATAACAGTTTACACATTAGTGTTTATTTAGTGCGTCAACTTTCTCCAGACTCTCTTTCTGTAATGGAGTTTAAAGAGGAAATTGATTTCCATATTGCAGAGAAAATGGTGAACTTTCCGTTACTGGGTGAAAGAATTAAGCAAAAATGGAATTTAGAGTTACATCGCGAATTTAATATGACTGATGATGCGGATCTATTTCAGCCCAAATCAGGGGCAGAAATGATGCCACTCTATGAAGGTAAAATTATTCATCAGTTTACCCATCAACACACTGAAACTCGGTATTGGATTAATGAGATAGACGGTAGAACTGCATTGCTCAAGCGTGGCGAAATAGACCAAGGCCAAAAGATGGATTACCAGTCTTACCGTTTATGTTATAGAGATGTAGCACGAAATACGGATATTCGGACTCTAATTGCATCTATTATTCCTAAAAATGCCTTCACCGTCAATACTCTTGTCACAGCAAATCCTTGGGATAATTCAGAGGAAATGCTAGTTGCTGTTTCTTTGTTAAATAGCTTTGTCTGTGACTTTATCATCCGCCAAAAAGTTACAGCACATTGCAATATGTTCTACGTCTACCAACTCCCTGTCCCCCGCCTCACAGAAGGCGAACCCTACTTTAACGAAATCGTCGAACGCGCCGCCAAACTCATCTGCACCACTCCAGAATTCGATGATTTAGCCCAAGAAGTCGGACTCGGTTCCCATAAAAACGGCGTCACTGATGAAACCGAACGCGCCAAACTTCGCGCTGAACTCGATGGTATGATTGCCCACCTCTATAACTTAACCGAAGCTGAATTTAAACACATTCTCAGTACCTTTCCCATCGTTCCCGAAGAAACCAAACAAGCCGCCCTAGACGCCTACAAAACCTTCACCCCCCTAACTGGTGACGCAGAAATTATTGACCTCATCAACCAAGGCGAAAGCGCCGAATTAGAATTCAAATCCTCCGCCCGTTGGGATATGCGGGAAAATAAGAAAAATAAGGTGATGGAACAGGTTATCCTAAAAACCGTTGCTGCTTTCTTAAACGCCCATCACGGTGGAACCTTATTAATCGGCGTCAAGGATGAAGGCAAAATCATTGGCTTAAATCACGACTACTCAACCGTACAAAAGAAAAACCGCGACGGCTATGAACTCTTTTTAACCAACGACTTACTGCTAAAAGAACTCGGTAAAGACATCGCCCCCTACATTCATATCACCTTCCACGAAATCGAAGGTAAAGACATTTGTCGGATTAGCCTTGACCCTTCCCCGCGTCCCGTCTATGTCAAACTCAAAGACGCTAAAAGCGGTCAAACCAAAGAATGTCTATTTATCCGCACGGGAAATTTAACCAGCCAACTCGATACTCCTAGCGAGATTCTCAATTATTGCCAAAATCGCTGGAATTAATATAGCATTTCTAAATCGGGTGAGGTACATGGTAAAGGGCGCAAGCCTTGCGCCCCTACAATACAATATGATCTCTATTTCCTAAACAATGAACAAGTCACCGCCTCGTCTCAAATCCGCTCAACCCTTCCGGTTCCTCATACTCCACCGCCACATCTTTCACCACAGCAGCAGAAGGACCATGATGACACCAATTAATCATTTCCTCAACTCCTGATTTATCCCCTTCAAACACCGCTTCAACTCGACCATCGGACAAATTTCGCACCCAACCATTTACACCCCATCGACGGGCTTCACTGACGGTTGAAAGACGATAGCCAACGCCTTGAACTTGTCCAGAAATGAAAACGTGGGCGCGGATTTTTTCCTGTGATTGATTCGGCATTTTATTTTAACTTCGGTTGAATACTTACAGAAAAACAAGGCATAAGGTAAGCTATTCGGCATTTAAACCTTAATGTCAATAATGGCAAAATCCTTGTATGTAGTGCGAGCATCTTGCTCGCTACTAATACCCAATTTAAATGCATAACAGCTTAGAAGCCAGATTGCATAAGAAAATCATATAGCACTTATCGGTGAGATAGGGCGGGTTTTGTTGTTCAGTTATTTCAGCAATAGCTGACTGTAGTTCCTAAACCCGCCCCTACAATTGTGAATAAACTCGCCCCTACAATTGTGACTAAACCCGCTCCTACAATTTACCTATTATTTAATTTAACATTTATCCTTTGCTTTTGTTTAACTTTGTTTTAATTCTTCCTGAAGAATTCGCTGATAAATCCCCGGTAAATATCGAGTCATTGAATTGGTTTCAATACCATAACCCAGACTTGTCCAGGTTCCCGACAATCGCCGCAATACTTGATCCACTTTACCTTGGCGCAATTGTTGGGAAATATCCATTCCCCAGGCTTGATTATCACTCAGCCAAGCATAAACAACCGCATCCTGATATTTTGGCTCAAAGCTATAGTTACTCCACCACAATAATTGCCAAGGCTGAGGATGATAGCGTCTGGCTTTGTCATACCAAGTCGTGTTAATAAACTGATATCGTCCGGCGGCGGTGGTACAATTACCCACATTGGGACCTGCGACAATCGGCACACAGCGATTAGGATGATCGCTTAAATCCCAGACATGTTCTCCTCCGTACACTACCGAATAAGGTTGAGACACATTTGCCTCACTTGCGGAAATTGTTCGCATCAGCGCCCGAATATAAGGATCACCGCCTCGCATGACTAACGGTTGAGTCCCCTTTTCACCTCTGGGATTATTAAAACTCCATTCCCCTCGTTGATATTCTTCACGCAGTTCGAGGAATAGGATCATTAAAATTAGGATATTAATCCACTGAATTAGACGTTTCATAACCCATGGCTATAAAATTCGATCCCATAGACTGTAGAGACGTAGCATGCTACGTCTCTACGGTTGGATTAGGCAACATTAGCAAATAGTTCTTGCCAACTGCGATCGCTCGCTTCTGGACGGGCAATCACTTCTACAATCTTATTACGCGCCTCGCCTTGAAATAGCGCCTCGACGCAAACCTGTGCCACTTTCGTGCGGGGGATACTCCCATCAAATAGTGTATCCGCTGATGACATGACCACAGAATCAGGCGTATCTTCGTTTTTCAGCCCCCCAGGTCGGACAATGGTATAGGTTAAGCCACTTTTCTGGAGATACTCCTCAGCCTGCTTTTTCCAAACCAAAATTAACCAAAACAGATTTAGGGGATGTAAAAGTTGAGAGACGCAAAGTGAGGAAACCATGACAAAATGCTCAATGTTTTTAGCTTTGGCAATATCGATCAGGTTCTTTGTCCCCTCATAGTCTACTTGGTAGGGTTCTAGGGGATTGAAGCTGGGTGTAGCACCTGTGGCACAAAAAACTACCGTGCTATCTCCCACAGCAGCGCTGAGACTCTCAGGCTTCAATACATCCCCAACCACTAACTCGGCTTCAGGGGGTAAAATTTCCTGCCCTTTCTCCAAGTTACGCACCAAAGCGCGAACGGGGATATTGCGTTTGACCAGTTCATTGACGATTCGGCGTCCTGTTTGACCTGTCGCTCCGGCGACCAATGCTTTCATCTAGAAATTTCCTTCAACAGTGAGAGTTGACGGCAAGATACACAAGTTATGCTGTAAAGAGCCAGTATTTTTGATTCGAGTCCTTAACATTCTCTTGTCAATTCTATAAATTATCAATGAAGTTTTACCAGATGTGCAGATTTATACCGTAAATTCGTGAAGATGAAAGAGAGAATGAACAACTGCCAGTGGGCATCCTAGCAATAGGCACCAACCCGAACTGACACCGTGGAGCAATTATGCAGTCCCAATTCCTTAACCAGCAACCCATCACAATCGAGCCAGTGCATCTAGATACCCAATCCACTTTTACCGAGCCTGAGAGGGACGAGTCCCAATCATGCCAATTAGCGCCTGAGTTGACTCAGTTTTACGGTCACTTCCAAAATGGTGTAGAGATGTATGCCGAACCGGAACAAGTAACGGCTTATCTGGATACTCACCAAGAATGGTTTCGTGACTGCGCCCATCCGATGAATGCTGAACCGATTGGAGCCAATGGTTATGCTTTAACGATTGGGCGTTTTGGGTCATTCGGCTATGAAGTTGAGCCAAAAATCGGGCTAGAACTACTTCCTCGCCAAGATGGGATCTATAAAATTCAGACGATCCCCGTCCCTGGTTACAATCCTCCTGGCTATGAGGTTGACTTTCAGGCGACTCAAGGGTTTGTGCCGATTCCAACTCACGAGTATTTTTCTGAGCAACAGCTTAAGGGACTAGAACTTCCCCCCACCATTACCCGTATCGAGTGGGAGCTTGATTTAAGTGTTGGTGTACGGTTTCCTAAGTTTATCCAGAAGTTACCCCAGTCTTTGATTCAGAGTACAGGCGATCGCCTGTTGCAGCAAATCGTCCGCCAAGTGTCTCGCCGCCTAAGTCACAAGGTACAGGAAGACTTTCACAATCGGATGAATATTGCAATCCCCAAAAAATTAAAGCGACGTTGAGTCGGTTCGTCATTCGTCATTCGTCATTCGTCATTTGTCATTTGTCATTTGTCATTTGTCATTTGTCATTTGTCATTTGTCATTTGTCATTTGTCATTTGTCATTTGTTAGGGAACAGGGAACAGGGAATAGGGAAAAGGGTAATGGGCTATAGAAATTTTGTCTCCCATCTTCCCCATCTTCCCCATCTTCCCCATCTTCCCCATCTTCCCCATCTTCCTCATCTTCCCCATCTTCCTCATCTCCCCCATCTTCCTCATCTCCCCCATCTCCCTCATCCTCCCTGGGTAGCAATAAATTCTCGTAGCCTTAGCAAACTCAAGGTTTGACCCATATTTAACGGCAACATAGACACCCCTTCTAAACGAGACTGTACCCATCCTTCACCCCAACACCATTCGTGATAGCCATCGATTCCCTGGCTCAATAGCAGTCGTAATCCGTAAGACTCAGCTACCTCTACCTGATGTTGGATAGCAACCGGACCAATCCAACTGGTAAAGGTTACTCCGGGATGGAGTTGTTCGGGTAATCCAGGGGAAAGGCGTTGAGTCGGTAACCATTGGCGCAGTTTCTCTGAATGCAGCAGACTGTCTCGGATAACAGTATGGGGGGCTTCGAGTTCAATGCGGAGGTGACTTTGTTGAAAGGTTCCCAACATAATCTGTGTCCAAAAACAATAGGTCTGTTGCTCAAGAGTGTGACTCTCAATATTACATTATATTAATCCTTTTAATCGTTGTCGCCAGGGAAGGTACACTCGCGAATCCATCGCCGACTATCAACCGTGCGATCGCGCCTGATGCGAACGACCCAATCTAAAATAAAAAGGGAGTATGTTAAGAAGTGTAAGGTTTATCCATGGCTGATCAGTTAATTCGCGCCACAGCAGCAGAAGGGGGTATCCGCGCCGTCGGTGTGATTACCACGCGCCTCACCGAAGAAGCCCGCCAGCGCCATCAGCTTTCTTATGTGGCAACGGCTGCCCTAGGGCGCACAATGTCATCTGGCTTATTGTTGGCGTCTAATATGAAGCGGGAAGGGTCAAGGGTGAATATTCGGGTCAAGGGAAAGGGTCCCTTGGGTGGAATTTTGGTTGATGCAGGATTAGATGGTACGGTTAGAGGGTATGTGGATAACCCTGCTATTGAACTACCGCCCAACGAATCTGGCAAACTCGATGTTGGCGGTGCAGTTGGGCGTGACGGTTATCTATATGTGATCCGAGATGTGGGATATGGCTATCCCTATTCCAGTACAGTAGAACTGGTGTCGGGAGAAATTGGCGATGACATTGCTCATTACCTGCTCACATCTGAACAAACCCCATCAGCACTGATTGTGGGTGTATTTGTCGGCGCTGATGGCGTAACTGCATCGGGAGGGCTATTAATCCAAATCTTACCGAAAGCAGCTAGAGACGAGTCTTTAGTGCAGATTTTAGAATCTCGCATCGCCAAGCTATCCGGATTCACGCCCCTGTTGCAGGAAGGTAAAACGTTACCGGCTATCTTTGAACAGATTTTGGGTGATTTGGGTTTGGTGATTCTGCCCGAAATCCAAATGGTACGATTTGACTGCGGTTGCTCGTTTGATCGCGTTTTAGGAGCGCTGAAGATGCTAGGTGAAGCCGAACTCCGGGATATGATTGAAAAAGACGAAGGCGCTGAAGCAACTTGCCACTTCTGTGGGGAAGTTTACCAAGCGAGTGGCGATGAACTGGCTCAACTGATTCAGGATTTAAAAGCTGAGTCCGTTTAATCGAGATTGAGTTAGGGGAGTTGGGAATGGGAAAGGTGAGAGTTGATTGGCTCTAGTCTGCCTTTATAGAATGAACACCAATTTGGGTAGTTTTCTCCCTGGGAGGTATGGCGTTAGTGATTAGATATAAGAGCAATCATTCTCATCTTAACGGCAATTGTCCTAGCTCCCATTCCCGATTAAGTCTCAGGGAGAATATAGCGTTTTCTGTCTAACGAGAGTAGTATTGCAACAACTGAGGGTGCTATAAAACCCACAGCATTAGGCTTAGCGAGTGGTGGAGTGAGTTATGACTAAAAATCGAAAAATGCCCGATCATTGGTATGCTACTCGGTCTTCCCAACCCAGTTGGAGCCAGGATTGGCAACACCAGAGGAATGCTGTTGATCCTCATCGGGTCAGACATTCAACCTCTCATCGTCAAGCCACTCCCCAACCAGTGACGACGAAGCCAGCCCCACCTTCTCCTCAACAGCCGAAAGAACCAAAACGACGCTTTACATTCGGTTGGGCATTTTGGGTAGTGGTGATTATGGTGGTTTCAGGGGGGATGGGATTTGCCTCTGTTGCCCTTTTGCTGAAGCTACCAGCTGTGCCGAATTGTCCCTCAATTTTTTGGCCCACGGCTTCGGCATCGGTACGTATCTATTGCGCCCAGCTTGCGGCAAATAAACGCACCACCAAGGATTTGTTAGAAGCGATCGCACTCATCGATGCTTTACCCAAAGACCATCCCTTGCGCCCGGAAATTAATCGCCATATCGAAGAGTGGTCAATCGAGATTTTAGCGATTGGCGAAGAAAAGTTTCAAGCCGGTCAGCTAGAGGAAGCGATTGAGATTGCGAACCGGATTCCTAGAGATGTTCCGGCGTTTACGCTAGTCAAAGAACAGATTAAGGAATGGGAAACGCTGTGGCAAAAGGCTTCAGGGATTTATGAACAAGCCGAGGAACAGCTAAGACAGTCTAATTGGACATTAGCATTTCGAGAAGCGGTCAAGCTGACAACGATAGATAATCAGTATTGGGCAGCTGTCAAGTACAACCAACTCGTGGATCTGATTCAAATTGGACGAGACGATAGTCAGAAGCTGGATGAAGCTTATAAGTTAAGTAAAAGTGGTCGAGTCGATGATATTTTAAAGGCGATTGAAGCTGCCGAGAAAATCACGCCCAAGAGTTTTGCCTACAAAGAAGCTCAAGATTTAATTGCTGAGAGTGGGAATAAATTACTCAAACTAGCGACAAGCCGCTTAGAACAACGGAACTGGCAAGGGGTGTTAGATATTGCCAATAAGTTACCCGCTAGCGTGAAATTACCAGACGTTAAGGCAGATTTGATTGACTTAGCCAATGCCATATCCCTGGCTGAATCGGGAAGCATTGGGGATTTGGAAATCGCGATCGCCTCGGCGCAGAAATTGGGTACTGATCGTCCTCTATATGATGAAGGTCAGGAATTAATTGATCGATGGCAACGGGAAATTGAGGACGTGGCTCGACTGGAACGGGCGCGGACGTTTGCCAGTTCTGGGCTAGTGAGTGATTTGCAGATTGCGATCGCAGAAGCCAAACTGATTCCCAACCGTAATCCCCGCTACCAGGAAGCGAGGGCGGAGATTAGCCAATGGACTCGTCAGATCCAAACCATAGAAGATCAGCCCTATCTGGATCGCGCCACCCAACTTGCCAGCTTTGGCGGAGTCCAATCCTTACGAGAAGCTATCCAAGAAGCCCGTCGGATTTCCCCCAATCGCGCTCTTTATTCAGAAGCACAGAGTAAGATCAAAGACTGGACGCGCACGGTTCAACGCCTAGAAGACCAACCCTATCTTGATCAAGCTCGTACCCTTGCCAATTCTGGCAATCTTCCGGCTGCGATCACAGCGGCGGAACAAATCAAATCCGGACGGGTACTCTATGGGGAAGCACAAAGCCTGGTTAAGGGCTGGAAAACAGAAGTTTTGGGACAACAGCGCTTACAACAAGCCTATCAAGCTGCCACTCCCGGTACCCCTGACGCCATTGTGGAGGCAATTCGTTTAGCCAGACAAGTTCCCAGTTCCGCCAAAGTTAGAGGTGATGCAGTCTCGGCGGTTAATCGCTGGAGTTATCAACTGTTGGCTCTATCTCAAGATCGAGCCGCTCTTAGCTTAACTGAAGCGATTCGACTGGCTAAAATGATTCCTTCGGGAACCGAAGCCTACAATGCGGCTCAAGTGCAAATTCAAGAATGGCAAAAGATTTTAGAACCGCCTCCTCCGCTTGTGGTGGTTCCTCCTGGTACAGATGCTCAACCTGCACTCGAACCACCAGAACATGAATTGCCTCTGGATAATAATTAAGCGGTTTAACATTCTGGGCGCAAGAAAGCATGAAAAAACCAAGAAAGAGTTAGAGCAAGAAATTGCGGGGATTGATAACTGTAACCTAATCTCTGCTCAAAGCTATTCATTGCTAGACATTTTGAGTAACTTTTCTTTGTTTCTCGCCATTCGCTCAATCGTATCGCTGAGGCTGTTTGCCCCTATTCTTACCCTTTCCTCCTCTAGCCAATTTATTGCTGTTTCTGTCAAAGTCATTGTAAATCGTCGTTTAGGCTCGTTATAAATTTTTTTTCTAGGCATTCTGTTACACTTGTGTCATCATATATAATATGAGTATAACAGGCATTGGATAGGTAGACTATGCTGTTAGGGTTCAAAACCGAGCTAAAACTCAACAACAAGCAGCGAACGGCATTAGCCAAACACGCTGGCGTTTCCCGTCATGCGTGGAATTGGGGTCTAGGTTTAACCAAGCAAATACTCGACCACAACCGGGACACAAAAGAGGATAAAATCAAGTTCCCCACTGGGATTGACTTACACAAGTGGTTAGTAGCGCTGGTTAAACCCATCTGCCCTTGGTACTATGAGGTGAGCAAATGCGCCCCCCAGTTTGCGCTTAGACAATTAGCCCAAGCTTGGAA